>JAHDBS010000021.1:16689-25416 GCA_020630225.1 Anaerolineales bacterium
GCTTTCTAAATACAGGCAGCCTGTCATGGCTGCCTGTCGTTTTTAAGGGCAATGGATACACTTAGAGAGTGTTGAAAAATGTTCAAGTCGTTTGGTTCAAGCGCGATTTACGATTGAGCGATCATGGTCCCTTAACTGCGGCGGCAAAGCGCGGCCCTGTGCTACCGCTTTACGTAATTGAACCGGAAATAATCACAGCGGCTGATTTTGCACCTCGCCATTGGAACTTTATTCGTCAGTGTCTACTCGAATTAGATCGTGGGCTGACGCAGCTTGGCCAACCACTTGTGATTCGCCACGGAGACATTGTGGCTGTCCTTTCACAGCTTTTCACGGAACAGCCGTTTACAACGCTATGGGCGCATCAAGAAACAAGCAACTGGGTCGGTTTTCAACGTGACAAGCAAGTAATTGACTGGTGCAGGGCTACGGGAATACAGTTGAATGAACTCCCAAATTGTGCTGTTGTTAGAAAACTAACATCACGCGATCGTTGGCATGCCCATTGGGATCACGTTATGGGGCAAGCCCAACACCCTGCTCCAAGTAACCTAACGTCTATCACAACTGTTCAATTGCAAGCAATCCCTGACGCACAAGCATTAGGCATTGGCAGCGAACAACTGCGGACACCACAGCAAGGCGGCACGAACGTTGGATTACATGTCCTGAGCAGCTTTCTAAAACACCGTGCAAAGCACTATCCACGCGGTATGGGTAGTCCTAATAACCTGCGCGCTAGCGCACGCATCAGCCCCTATTTAGCTTGGGGCGCATTGTCAGGTCGCCAAGTCGTTCAACAAACCCGTCAACAGATTCCCAATTTTGATTTAGCTGGTCGAAAAGCCTTACGTACCTTTGAAAACCGCCTGCATTGGCGTGAACATTTCATGCAGAAGATTGAAGACGAGCCAGAAATTGAATTCCACAATTTCGCACGTTCCATGGACGGCATGCGCGCTGAGTCATTCAATCAGTCTTATTTTGATGCTTGGGCAAATGGGCAAACGGGTTATCCAATGGTGGACGCATGCATGCGGTCACTACAGGCGACCGGCTGGATCAATTTCCGCATGCGAGCCATGCTCGTATCGTTTACTGCCTATCACCTTTGGCTTCATTGGCAAAAGCCAGCCTTACATCTAGCCCGCTTATTTGTGGATTATGAACCCGGCATTCATTACTGCCAGCATCAAATGCAAGCAGGAACCACATCCATCAATGTGCCGCGCATTTATGACCCCGTAAAACAAGGGCTTAATCATGATGCCAAAGGTGGCTTTGTTCGTCATTGGGTGCCTGAGCTCAGAGACGTTCCCACGTCTTTCATCCACGCCCCGTGGCATATGCCTTATGAGATGCAGCAGCGCGCCGGTATTACCATTGGCAAACACTACCCCGCTCCCATTGTTGACACCAAACAAGCGCTAGCATTTGCACGCGCTGAACTCAGCAAATGGCGCAACTCTGACCATTACAGTCAAGATACCGTACGCGTTTTACGTAAGCATGCTAGCCGTCGCCGTTCGCAGCACAAAAAAGACGCGCAACGTGACCACAATCCTCGCCAAATCGGCTTTGATTTCGACAATCTTTAGCACGTCTGCATAAAACTAAAAATTTATAACCATTCTGAAACCACAACCATACTCTGCTTGTATTGAGACTCTAGCGTGAGTCCTCTAAAGTGTAGTCAAGGTTACTTTTCTGCTGATTGTCAACTTAACACAGCAGCTGATCTGCACTGAATTTTCTTTTTATACGGTGCAATCTACAGATGGTTATTATGTTATTGAACACTTCTTATCGGTACAGTTTTGTTATTAGTGCATTACTCGCACTATTTTTGCTTTTACCGCAATCTTCATCGAGTGCACAGTCTGGCGACTTTTATAGCATTGATGGATCTGGCAACAACACCGCCAATCCTAGCTATGGCCAAACGGACATTCAACTCACCCGCATGCACACTGCTGCTTACGCAGATGGCATCTCAGAACCACGCGGTGGCGGCATTGACGAAGCAGTCACATTGCCAAACCCGCGCGATATTAGTAACGCACTCAACGCCCAACCAGCACTAAACCCGAACACCAACGAAATCAGTGACATGTTCTGGCAGTGGGGACAATTCTTGGATCATGACATCACTCTTGTTCATGAAGCCGATCCAGAAGAAGAATTTGTGATCCCGGTTGCATTTGGCGACCCACACTTCACGCTTGGGCTCGATATGACGCTGAAACGTTCAGAATACGATCCAGCAACAGGCACGACGACTCCTCGTGAACAACTCAACTCAATCACAGCGTGGATGGATGCGTCACAGGTTTATGGCTCAGATGCAGCAACTGCAGCAGAACTCCGCGCATTTACTGATGGCAAAATGGCCATGACCACTGACGGCCTGCTCATCAATGATCCTGACAATGACAATGGCCCTACCCAATTCTTGGCAGGTGATGAACGTGTCAACGAACAACCAGGGTTGACTGCAATGCACACGCTGTTCTCGCGAGAACACAATCGCTTGGCTGCCCAGCTCAAAATTGACTTCCCAACGCTTACCGACGAAGAAATCTATCAGCGTGCGCGCATGTTGGTCATTGCAGAAACACAGCAAATTACCTTCAACGAATTTTTGCCAATTTTGCTAGGGACTGACGCTCCAGGCGCGTATGCAGGCTATGACGAAACGGTCAATCCGGCTATTGCGCAAGAATTTGCAGCCGGCTGCTATCGCTTTGGGCATAGCATGGTCTCTGGCACCATCAATTTCGCAGACTTAGACGGCACCATTTCAAACAATTTTGACCTTCGTGATGTTTACTTTGAGCCAGATGTCATTCGTGATAACGGTATCGAAGGCTTCTTGTATGGCTTAGCACTCAAAGAAGCGCAAACGCTTGACCTTGAAGTCGTTGATGACATGCGCAACCTACTTTTTGTAGGCGTGGGCACCTTCGGCATTGGGTTAGACCTTGCAGCACTGAACATCCAACGTGGACGTGACCATGGGCTCCCAAGCTACAACGACTTCCGCACAGCCATGGGAATGGATGCTGTCGCAGCATTTAGTGACATTGATACAAGCGCAGAAAGCGCAACTGCAATTTCTGAAGTATATGACAGCGTAGATGACATTGACCTTTGGATTGGTGGCTTGGCTGAAAATCCAATCAATGGGGGTCTCATTGGCGAAACCTGCGCACATGTCATTGCAGATCAGTTTGAACGCATTCGTGATGGGGATCGCTTCTGGAACGAAGGCTACGACTGGACTAGCATTGGCTTCGCTGATAATGACCCAGCGTTGTTTGGTGACACAAACGTCTCTGAAGTTACGTTGAAAGACATTATCAATTGGAACTCTGAGCTAGACATTGTGACTGAACGTTCTGTGATGTACGTTGTAGACCCAACCATTGAACCAACACCGACACCAACGTTTACGCCAACGGCAGCCCCAACCAGCACGCCGACATTTACACCAACACCAACTGAAGAACCAGTCTTCAACGCAACTGTCAGTATTGACATTCCAGTCATGCCAAGCGAAGTTGGTGATGTATTCGACATTGTGGTCACATTAGATGTTGACGAACCTTGTGAATATCCGGTGTTTGATATCACCATGCTAGTTGATGACGCCGGTGCACAAATCGAATTTATCGATCCAGACAGCGCAAAGTTTGGCCCGCCGGTGACCCTGCCATTTACTTACCAAGTGCGTGCAACAGAAGCTGGAGATATTGGTCTCACAGCCCGCCTGTACGGCGAAAGTTTCTGTGGCGGCGCATATGTTTTCACTTACCTAAATAGTGAAGAAACGACAGTAACCATTGCTGAAGCGCCAACAGCAACACCTACCGCCACTGATGTTCCAACAGAAACACCAACAGTTGCCCCGACTGCCACTGCTACCGATGAACCAACGCCAACGGCAACAACAGAGCCAACGGCTACAGCAACGGATGCACCTACCGCGACAGCGACTACAGAACCGACAGCAACTGCTACTGATGCGCCGACATCAACGGCAACGCCAGAACCAACGGCCACCGCAACTACAGAGCCAACAGCTACGGCAACACCAACCGATGAGCCAACGCCGACTGCTACGCCAGCCGTTCAAGGCGCAACAATTGATCCACCCATCGTCACTAAACTGGTCAAAACAGACAGTGGTGACAAAGCGGTGACGGTAGCAACACGCGGTGAAGAAGTTACCTATGTTCTAGAAGTAGAAAACCCAAATGATGAAGCGATCACGGATGTTGTCGTTCGCGATGTAATTGACACGCTAACGGTATATCAAGATGCGACCGCCGCTGGTGCAGACATCTCTTTCGCTGAAGCAAGCAATACCCTAACTGTTGAATGGGACACAATCCCTGCCAACACCACTCGCGAAATTGAAATCCGAGTAAAAGTGCTTGCCACCGCTGAAATTGGAGATCGAGTTCTCAATGTTGCTTCTGTGACAAGCTCTGCAGGCGCAGACGACTCAGCGGCGACTTACATTACAGTGATCCCAGGCGAAATTCCTAATACAGGTAATAGCCTGCTGGGTCTAGCCGATGCAAAAGTCGAACTAATGCTCATCATTCTGCTCGTGATCCTTGCGATTGCAGTTCCGACTGGACTACGCCGCAAAACGCGGATGTCCTAATTTCCTAGTATGGAGTCCACACAGAATTTCTGTGATTGATTCAGTTACCATCTCATAACCTAGACTGGACCGTCTCACCTGAGGCGGTTTTGTCTTTAAGGACGAGTTACAGCTATACTATGCCAAACCCTATTGATTGGAGAGTTATATGATTACAGCAGATGCTTTCAAAGCCGCGCTTGCGCAATTCGCAGCCGGTGTTACCGTTGTCACAACTTACAATGAAGATGGAGAACACTTTGGCATGACAGCCAGTTCTTTCACTTCTGTCAGCTTAGATCCTTCGCTCGTGGCTGTAAATGTCGCCAAAAAAGCAGGCATCCATGACACATTGATGAGTGCCGGCAAATTTGGGGTAAGCATCATTGGTGTGGACCAAGCCTACATTGGCGAAGTGTTTGCAGGCTTTCATAAGGACGTCGAAGACCGTTTCTCTGTCTGTGAAACGATTACTGCTGAAACAGGTTGCAAGCTAATTCCAAGCGCACTGGCCTACTTAGACTGTAACGTATGGAAAGCTGTTGATGCTGGTGACCACACCATTTTTATCGGTGAAATTATGGCTTCTGGCACAACTGAACGACGTGACCCGGTCATGTGGTACGACCGTGGTTGGAAAAAGTTGGTTCCAGCAAACGACTAGTCGCTACACATTCACAACCCAAATAAAAAAGCCGCAGGCACATACCTGCGGCTTTTTTATTATTCAACTAACGTTGTTGTGCGCTTACAGCGCCAACACTAGATCGCCCTTGTTTTCCAAAGCATCTTCACCAGAGACTTCCGCTGTTGTTTTATCAGCATCTTCCTCCTCAGTTGTTTCCGGTGCTAATAGGGCCCGAATTTCAGCTTCAATGTCTTCCATCATTGGAATGTTTTCACGCAAGAATGCTTTTGCATTTTCACGCCCTTGCCCTAGACGTGTGTCTCCATAAGAGTAGAACGCACCACGCTTTGTAATAACTTCGTGCTCCACACCAAGATCCAGAATGTCACCAGAAGTGCTAATCCCTTCGTTGTACATAATGTCAAATTCAGCTTGGCGGAATGGTGGCGCCACTTTGTTTTTCGTAACGCGTACGCGCGTTCGGTTACCACGCACTTCTTGACCCACCTTGATTGATTGAATACGGCGAATGTCCATGCGAACGCTGCAGTAATACTTCAACGCTTGACCACCTGTGGTGGTTTCAGGGTTACCAAACATGACCCCAATCTTTTGGCGCAATTGGTTTGTGAAAATCACACACGTGTTTGTTTGCTTGATGACACCAGCGAGCTTGCGCAATGCTTGACTCATTAGACGGGCTTGGAGACCCATTTGGGCATCCCCCATGTCACCTTCAATTTCTGCCCGCGGCACCAACGCTGCCACAGAGTCAATGACCAATACATCCAGTGCGCCAGAACGTACCAACGCTTCCGCAATTTCTAGCGCCTGTTCACCAGTGTCTGGTTGTGAAACGTAAAGATCGTCAATGTTGACCCCAATTTTTTCAGCATAGCTTGGGTCCAGCGCATGTTCCATATCGATGAACGCGCAGACACCGCCCCGCTTTTGGGCTTCTGCAATGACGTGCTGACAAATTGTTGTTTTCCCTGAAGATTCAGGGCCATAAATTTCAATAATACGGCCACGTGGAACGCCGCCAATGCCTAATGCTAAATCAAGGGAAAGTGAACCTGTTGGAATGCTTTCGACACGCATGTCATTTGCATCACCAAGTTTCATAATAGTGCCGTCTCCAAAACGCTTGGTTAAATCACCAAGAGTTTGGTCTAATGCACGACCTTTACCAATACTTGACTTTGAGGCTGAAGATTTCTTTGCCACGGGATTGTTTCTCCTAAATAATTTCTGTATATGTTCCCCGCAGGAACGCTTGTTCTATCAACCCTTATATTGTAGCTATTATGTTCTAAACAGTCAAGATCGTATGTTCTGTCTTTCAGGCAAATTCTAAGATCCTCAGGTGTGAAATATTGTTAAAACAAAAGCGCCCTCTGTTTCCAGAAGGCGCTTTCTATTATCAAATTCGTTATAGATCTTAGTCGGATGCTGCCAAACGCAATTGGCGAACAACAACGAGTAAGGCAATGAGGCCAAGCCCTGACAAGATCAGTGTTGGCAAGCCAACATCGTCTGCAAACCCAGCATCTGGCAATGTGCCTGTGCCACCTGTGTCAGCGCCAGCGCCACCACCATTGGACCCACCTGACCCTGAAGAGCCACCAGATCCTGATCCACCACTAGCACCACCACTGTTTCCAGCACCAGCGTCTCCATTGCCCCCTGCGGCTCCATCGGTGCCATTTGAGCCACCAGCACCTTCTCCGGTGCCGCCAGTGCCTTCTCCATTGCCTGAGTCAAAGTCTTCGTCTGGCAAGAGTGTTGCGGTTGCAGTAATGTCTGCTGCCACTTGGGTTGCTTCTACATCTTCTGGAGCCAGTGTTGGCGTACTAGTAGACGTAGGTCGTGGCGTTTCCGTTGGCACAACTGTAAATGTAGCAGTTGGCGGAATAGCTGTTGCAGTAAACGTTGGAGCAGCTTGAAGTTGAGCGCGTGCATCTGCTGTACGTTGGGCATCAATTGCTGTTTGCGTATTTGATGCATAAATTGCGACCGCAGTTTCTTCAGCCTGCGCACGCTGATTAGGCACATAGAAAAACCAATAGGTTGCGACACATGCCATGCCGACTAAAAATGCGCCGAACAGCAGCAATGCAGCGAAAACGAAAGGTCGATTCGAACCTTCTACTTCATCTTCAAAATCGTCATCGAATTCGTCAAAGTCGTCTTCGAAGGGCTCTAACTCTGCCATTTGTGTGATCTCCTGTTGGGTCGGGTGCAACCAAAACGGTGCGTTACTTTTACGGGTATACCTCTACCGTGTTGCAATTCCCAGACCATCTTTACCGAATTGTACCTGATAGTAAGACTCTAATGCCAGTGAACTCGCGCTGCACTTGATCTCTCAAGTCGCATTTCAAAAGAACAATTACGAGACACCTGCTGAATTTGAAAGCTGCGTCAGAATACGCAAATTTGCGACCGGCACTTCAATTTGCTCACCACTTAGCAAGCGCACTGAAGCAGTTTGCACGCGCAGTCCACTTGCAATCCGATGTCGCCCGCGTGAGAGCGCAACCACAGTGCCTGTCAAATTTGAGTTCAGGGTGTCAAGAACTAACACGTTTTGCCCTTCACAAAGCGGTTGCCACGCGGGGACTGCTGTGTTGTCTTTCACCATTCCAACACTCAATACAATGTCTGCTTGGCGCAACCCTGTCTCAGCACGATGCACACTCGCTACACGCGCTTGACGATTATTATTCAGAACAAACAGCATCCAGGTACGCTCGCGCATGAAATATTTGCCAAATCCGTTTGTAAGCACAACCGCCATTGGGAGTTGCTGCGCATATTGCACATAGCGCGACTCCATGCTGGCCGCAATCACGACATTGACACCTTGGGTTGCTGCTGCATGCAGCCCTTCTGCAGTGGCTTGCCCCCCCACAACTAAGACGCTTCCCGCATGCTCAGCTTGCACAACATCTGCAGTCAAGTCTGTTTTTCGATCATTACAGAGCAAGACAACATTGCCTTTTTCAGAGTACCCATTGCTCCAAACGCTTGGGATCGCCAGTGTCTTAGCATCTGACTGAGTTGAGATGACGTGATGGGGAGTTGCTAATGGATTTGTTGCGGCAATATACATGAGTGTCTCCGATGACATGCTTGTTTCACAGGTCACGCCTCGGAGTACAGTCTTAGGTGCCGCCGAGTGCGTTTAGCCAGTTTTGTATTTGAGTCAAGCGTGTTGCTGATGACTGTGAAGGCGCAAATGGCCGACCACGGGCATCGATAATGAGACCTAGCAGCCCACCGCTAATATTACTGATACTACGCCCTTGACCTTCACCAAAGCCGATATCAAATTTACGGAGCGGTTGTAACGTGACAGTTGCCGCTTCGCCTTGCGGGATGGCTATCAGTTCTAGCTCACCGAACGGCACTTCCACTGAGTAATTGTCACCATTGGCATAGGTCA
>JAHDBS010000411.1 GCA_020630225.1 Anaerolineales bacterium
GCAATCTACAGAAATGACGTCTTCCGTCTAAGCCTGTCATCCCCAAAATTTGCAAATAAAGTCTAGCACAAGTGTTTGGTACAATGCAACTGCTTTTCAATTCTGGTCTAAGGTAGGGAACTCCAATGTGTACTCTTGTCAAAATAACGCTAGCAGCAACCAACGTGTCAGAGATGGTTGCCTTTTACAATGCTGTGCTCAATGCGGGTCTTGTTGCGCTTGAGACAATGCCAGATTTCTATCGCGGACGTTTAGGATCTGTCACGTTAATTGTTTGCCCCAATGAGGTCGCTGGTGTTGATGCAACCCAAAACCGTCAACAGCTATGTTTTGCTATTGATGGACTCACCAGTCGTGTTGAAGCAGGCTTGCAAAATGGTGGCAAATTGATGTCAACAAATTCAAATGAAACGCATTACTATCTGATAGACCCAGATGGAAATACGCTAGAGCTTATGGAGGCGGACTAAATTTATGTCAACGATTGCCTATTTTTTACTTGGTGTCGTCATTCTGTTAATTGGATATCAGAATATTATGGCGCGTTCTAAGACAAAAACGATCAAAACCTGCCCCAAGTGTAGTGCCTCTAAGATTGTAAAAATTGATGAGGAAGTGGTGCACTTAGAAGAAAAAACAATGCAAGGCATTGTTACAAACTCAGAATATATTGCGACAGTCCGTCGTCATTACCGCTGTCAGAATTGTGGCAATGCTTGGCAAGTAGAAGCAAAAGAAGTGCGTTAAACGTACACGACTTAATATATTGCGTAATTTGAGGACGATTAAGTAGGAATAGATCTATAAAGTCAACTATTACAGTCTTATAACGAAGCTATAGCGCTCTGGCAATGTACAGTCTTGCTGACGTCTTCTATAGTCAACCAACAATTTAGATTACATACATTGGAACTATAGGAGTTGGGATGAGTAGAGTTAGACGAATTGGGTTGGTATTGCTGAGCGTATTGTTTTTAAATGCTACGTTCTCACAATCAGTCTTTGCCCAAGAAGAGTGTGGAGATTTTTTTACAACACGTTGGAATCAAACAGCCACAGATGCGAACTTGTGTGAGCTAGACGAAGAAGTTCTTTTATTTGGTGAGCCAATGACACAGGAAGATCTGTCTCATCCGGTGATAACCGTTATTATTCCAACGCCGCCACCACCGCCTCCGCCGCCAGCAGCAACTCCAGTCCCTAGCCCAACACCAACGCCAGAAGAGCCTAGTAACGATTGTGAGCAGGAAGTTGAAAAGAAAGTTGTTGCTCTAGACGCTGAGGCAGATGAGTCTTGCTCAGAATCGGAAGAGTGTCAGGAAAATGCTGCCGTGGTCAAATACGATGTGGCTGTCGGGAAGGTGAAGGGACCAAAGTGCTTAGATTGATCTGAGCACGGAAGCTTATCCGCGGCGGCCCATTTCGCGCTGAATACGTCGGTCAGCATCGCGCTTTGCAATTGCTTGACGTTTGTCGTGCTGCTTTTTCCCATGCGCAACTGCGATTTCAACCTTTGCTAAACCGCGCTGCAAGTAAACCTGTGTTGGGATCACTGTATAGCCCGGTTCTTTGATCTTACGCAAAATTTTGTCGATTTCGCGCCGCGTGAGTAGTAACTTGCGCGGCCGCATTGGCTCGTGATTTTCACTTGCGTGTTGATAGGCATTAATGTGTGCATTCATCAGCCACAACTCGCCATCGATGTTAGCGACGTGACTGTCGCGTAGTTGAATCAGACTGGCTCGGATGGCTTTGATCTCAGTGCCAAGCAATACGACGCCAGCTTCGTATTTAGTTTCGAGGTGATAGTCGTGGCGGGCTTTGCGGTTTTGCGCAATCATCTTTTTCCCGCCACCGGGTTTTCCATTACTCATTGATTATTGAAATATTGAATTGCTTGCTCTAACCAAGGGTCACCTTGGGCAAGCTCACTTCCAGCCACGGCAGGGTCTACAACGACGTTTGGTTCTAAACCGTTGCCATCAATTTCGGCGCGTTTTGGCGTGAACCAGCGGGCATTTGTCACGTTTAGGCTAGACCCGTCTGATAGTTGATAGACCAACTGGACTGAGCCTTTCCCAAAACTGGTTGTACCAATCAGGATTGCCCGATCTCGGTCACGTAATGCGCCAGCCAAAATTTCAGACGCGCTAGCTGTGCCACCATTCATGAGAACGACGGTAGGAATACTTAGCGCTGGCCCGCCACCGCGTGCTTCAAAGACGGTTTCTTCTTCAACCCCGCGCTTTTCTTCTAGCAAAATGGGACCGCCATCTAGAAAGTGACTAGCAACATCCACGCTCGCGTTTAGCAGGCCTCCACCATTATCGCGTAAGTCAACAACTAGCTTGGTTGCGCCTTCTGCAATCAGTTCGTTGATGCCTTCTTCTGCTTCCGCCGGTGTGCGGTCACTAAAACGGCCAATGTCCAAAATACCAATGTCTGTGTTTTCCAGCATGCGCCATGTTACAGACGGGATTTCGAACTCTTCGCGCTCAATTTCTACATCTATTTGTGAGCCATCTTCGCGCTGAACGGTCAGGGTCACGATTGTGCCAACCTCACCACGGATCATTGCAATGGTGTCATCTGGTGTGACATCAGCCGTGAGGAGTAGTCCATCAACCGCAATGACAGTATCGCCTTTCACAAGGCCAGCGCGAGCTGCCGGGCTTTCCCGAAAAGGATCCAATACAGCAGTGCCGTCTTCGTTGAACATCACGAGTGAGCCAATGCCACCGAATTTGCCAGACAAGTTGTCGGTATTTAGCTCCGCTTGGACTGGCTCGTTGAACACCGTGTAGGGGTCACCAAGCTCAGTCAGCATGCCCCGAATCATGCCATATTCTTGGGTGGTTGTGTCTGGAATTTCGCCCAGAAAGTTGCTATCAATCAGGCCTTGGACTTCTGTCAGGATGGGATAGTCAACTGTGCCGCTAATTTGCTCGATAACGGTTGGTTGACTACCAAAGCGAGATGCCAAAATTAGACCGGCTAGAAACGAAATCGCCGACAGCATCACTGCGCCGACAAACATCACGGCGGATTTTACAATGTCAGAATTGTTCATGCAGAGAGTAGTGTGTACTGCGCACTTTGTTTCACTAGTGTGTTCCGAGAACACTGAAGCCCAGTACGCACTACGCAGTATTTTGATGTTCTATTTACTTAGAGGCTAAGACTAGACGACTTCGACGAGTGTGCCGGGTTCTTCCACCAACGCCTCACCATAGGGTACAACAGGAGAGGCCCAACGGTAAAACCATTTGGCAATTTCAGGGGTCACGTTGATGCAGCCGTGGCTCCAAGGGGTGCCATAGTCGTTATGCCAGAAGGTGCCGTGAATCGCCATCACGCCGTTGAAGTAGGTCACCCAAGGCACACCGGGGAGATCGAAGTGGTCTGGGGCGGCAGCGTCATCGCCAGCCATATGACGCGAGGCGCGCTTGCGGTGCACCTGACTTGGGCCATATGGGGTGCGGAAGTCGCCAATCACGCTGCCATCCGCATTTTCATAGCGCCGACCAGAAGACATTAGCGTTTTCAGGCGGAGAGTTTCGCCTTCGTATGCAGCAATTGTTTGCTTCGTGGTGCTAATTTCAATTCGTTTGTCAGAGACATTAGGTGAGATGGGCTCTAGTTCGCGCGGCGGGATGCGACGTAAACCAGCATATGGCACATAGTATGTTTCATTGGTGCGGTCGTCCCACAGCTCATAAAACAGACCGCCAGAGTCTGCGCGATGCGCAGCAACAGCCCAATACGTTGAGCCATAGTGTAGGGGGTAGGCAACATCCGCAGCTGCGCTTGGCTTCCAACGGGCTTCTGTCATGGGGACTGTGCATTCAAACAACATCCCATTTGGGTCAACATTCAAAATGGCTGGATTAAGCCGATTTTCAACCAATTGCACATTGCTAGAGTGCACAAAACCGCCATCGGTTTCGTACCACTTCGGGTTAGGTGCATAGTCATCGATTGTCTGCACCTGGCGATAAATAGGGATGATGGCTTCCCGGTCATGTCGGCCAACGTGTTTCGCGACAACAGATGGCTGTGCATACACGGTGACATAGACCATAAGACAGCGCCCCAGCGTATGCGGGGTACGCAGTGCTTGCTGTGCAAGTACAGGTTGTAAAGGGCGTAAGACACCGCTAGTAGCAGCAGCAACGCTAAGTTGGAGAAATTGACGACGAGAAAGAG
>JAHDBS010000412.1 GCA_020630225.1 Anaerolineales bacterium
GTCGATGGGATTATGGCACGTGTGTTTGACCATAACACTCTGCTTGAGCTAGCCAAATACGGCTCAATCCCAGTGATCAACGGCCTGTCTGACTCGCATCATCCTTCACAAGCAATTGCAGACGCCCTCACCTTAGTCGAACAGTTTGATGACCCAGCGGGTAAAACGCTCACTTACATTGGCGATGGGAACAACGTCGCGCGGTCCTTATTGATTTATGCTGCGGTATTAGGCGTCAATGTGCGCATTGCAGCGCCAGAAGGCTATCACCTGACTGAAGATGAAATGGATCTGATTGGCGAGCGTGCCGAGCGCAATGGCGCAACGTTCACCCCCTATGTTGATCCAATTGAGGCCGTTACCGGAAGTGACGTGGTCTACACCGATGTGTGGACAAGTATGGGGCAAGAAGAAGAAACTGCAGCCCGTCTCAAAATCTTCCCGCCGTATCAGCTCAACTTGGCACTGATGCAGCACGCCAAACCAGACAGCATCATCATGCATTGTCTACCGGCACATCGGGGTGAAGAAATTACTGACGCCGCCGCTGACTCGGACCGCTCTGTGTTATTCCCACAAGCACACAATCGCTTACATGCACAAAAGGCAGTTTTGGCGCACCTCTTAGGAGGCGTCGCGCTTACGTGACGGCCCCTCTGGCAGACTACACCGATGCCATGCGCCGCGGGCACGCTCACGCTTGGGATCAAGAGTGGCAGCTTGCCCTCGCCGCCTACAAATTAGCGCTTCAAGCACGCCCTTCAGACTATACGGCGCTAACCAGCATCGGGCTAATTTACCTCCAAAAGCAAGACCTTCCCAACGCGCTTAGCTATTATCGGCAAGCATCGCATGTCGCCCCAGATGCCGTCGGGGCACTTAGTCGTCTGGGGCACATCTACACTGAGCTGGATAAACCCAACCGCGCGGCCGAAGCCTATGTACGGCTTGGACGGCGCTATCGGCAACAAGGCATCAATAACCAAGCTCTGCTGAGCTACTTGAACGCTGCTGAAGCGCAGCCAACGCTCATTTCTGCCCGTAAAGCCCTTGCTGAACTATATAAGGCATCTGGAAATCCACGCAATGCGGCTAGCGAATATTTGGCTGTTGCCCATTTAGAGCAGCGGCTGGGGAACCAGGGTGCGGCCCAAGAAGCCGTGTTAACCGCCCAGCGTTTGCATCCGGCATCAAAAGAAGTCTTTGCGGCAAAGACAACGCTTGCAAGCAACACGCAAGCGTTACCACTCCCTGGCGTTCGGCGTCCGCTAAGCGTTAGCGGCACCCGTGAAACCACCCAGCTATTTGGCTCTCCAACGGAAGAGTTACGTTTACAAGCCGAACCAGACTTGCCAAGCTCGCCATTAGACTGGGCGTTGCGCCGTGCCTTGAAACGTGCATCATCGTCTTTGCTCGACATGAACACGGAAGATACCTATCCAGATGATGACCAACCTGTCTCTGATGTTGTCTTGGAAGACCGTGAACAGCGCCGCTTGTTAGTTCGTTCGCTGGGCCAAGCGCTCGCGGCCTACGCCAGTAAAGACTATCAGGCTGCCGCACTTGGATTTCAACGGGCGCGTCGCGCTGGAGCGCAGCATTCGGCCTTACCGTTGCTCCTGGCACACTCAGAGTTACAGCTCAAAAAATATGACTTTGCGCTTGAAGAGTTTCGCAGCGTGTTGAATCGCAAACGTTACACAGCGGGTGCTTACTTTGGAATGACCCTAGCCAGTCAAGCGCTGCGCGAACCATACGATGCATTGAAATATGCATTGAACGCCCTAGAAGATATTGACCTCACCACGGTTGGCATCGACCGTCAGTTCACCATTCGCACCACTTACGCCAATCTCACTGAGCACGCAATGGAATACACAGACCGAGACAAAGCCCGTGCCCTCACGTCTCAGTTACTGTCATTCATGTCTGGTGAAGACTGGTTGCATCGTATTCAATCTTGGCGCACACGGCTAGACGCACAAGAGCACTTGTCTGACAGTGCCCGCGTGTTGGCGTCGGTATATTTTGTGATTGAGTGAGTTAGAGGAAGAACTAAAAGCTAATTGGCTTTTGGCTTTAGCACTTAGCTCTCCCCTTATAATCCCTTCTCTTTTTATCTAACACATACCTATGGATGCTTCTCTTCTCGGCGCACTTTCTGCGTTAATGTCTGCTGTTTCCTTTGGCTCTGGTGATTTTTCAGGCGGATTTGCGTCGCGCAAGCTGAGCGAATATCAGGTCTTGGCGCTGTCTTCACCAGTGGCAGCAATTGCATTGATTATTGCCGCATTGGTTTGGAACGAGCCTTTTCCGGACCTCCGCAATATTCTCATCGGCAGTACAGCTGGCATTGCGGGCTTATTTGGATTGGCGTTTTTATTTCGGGGCTTAGTACAAGGTAGCGCTGCTGTTGTGTCGCCGGTCACGGGGGTATTGACCGCAGGTGTGCCCGCCATTTATGCGCTCATTACCGATGGCTTACCAAGCATACTCACCCTCGTCGGTTTCTTGCTAGCACTCATTGGCATTTGGATCACGTCTCAGTCTGAAACGGGCGTTTCGTTTAGCGCTCAAAATGGGCTTGGTGTCGCATTGTTTGCGGGGCTGATGTTCGGTACGTTCATCTTGCTCGTGTCTTTTACCGATGACATCTACTTGTTTTGGCCGCTGGCTTTCGCCAAGGGCATCGCGATTCCAATTCTGATTGGATTGCTGCTCGTGCAACGGCAACCGTACCCCATGCCATTTGCAGCGCCCATTGCGCTGCTAGCAGGCATCCTCGATGCAGCCGGTAACGCGTTCTATGTTCTCGCCCAACAGCTTACCCGCCTCGATGTAGCCGCTGTGCTGTCTTCGCTATATCCCATGGTAACGGTCATTCTAACCACGCTGATTTTGAAAGAAACCGTGACAAATCGCCAATGGTTTGGCGTGGGCTTATGTGTGCTCGCAATTGTAATGATTGCGGGATAACGCCAATAGCAACCCAGTTCCTAATCCTTTGAAATAGATGGCTTTCCAAAGGTCATAAAGACCAAAGTGGGGCCTGACGGGCCACGGTAACCACCTTGTGCTTCCCCTAATTTGCACGCTAGCGCAGTGTACTCCCAACATTTGTCTTCGGTCGTTTCAATTTGCAGCGTCGTATATTCAGCAATATTTTCCTGGACACCATAGTCGTGCACACATTGCGCATGTGCGCCCAATGCTGTCGGTACAGAAGGATGGTTCCAGCCCCAGAGCCAAGTCGAGTCTAGGGTGTTGAAGGTACCAACAACCTGTACAGGACAAGTGACCGTAATATTGTCAGGCATGGTAAACACGATAATCCCTGCGCTCAGATCTACATTCCATTGAAGATGGTCTCGCAAGTTCCAAACGCCATGATGGCCATCAGTTTTTAGTTCAAGTTCGGCAATGGCTTGTTCAAGTAAGTCTTGGTGGTTCATAGAAAATTAGTGTTGAATAGTCAATGTTTCAGCGTAGTCTCGAAAAGACCGCAGCATTCCGGTGTTCGGAACAGCATCAAGGTCTTGTAACATCGCCGCAGCGAGCTGCTTGCTGTCCCAGTCTGCCTCAGGCGCGCGAGTCACCTTGGCAAGTAAGGTTGGTAAATCAGCCGGGATGTTATCCGTCGCAATTGCAAGCTCAGCAACAATCATCAGCACCTTGATGAGCTGAGTCGTGGCATAGGTCGGCAAAATCAGCATTAGCGATTGCTCTAAAAACAGCTGTGCTTGTGCAAAGTCGCCTTGTTTTAGTAGACAACGCGCGACATTTGCACGCGTCAATGACTCACCTAAGGCATACCCGGCTTCTTTGTAGAAAGTGACACCGTTCCGATAAATCTGTTCGGCAATGGCATAGTTCCCCGCTGAAAATTCCACATTCCCGCTATTGTTGAGCACAAAGCCTAGCCCAAACAAATTCCCAGACGTTTCAATTGCAGCCGTTGCCCGCTCCGCCGCTTGACGGCCTTCTGCATAACGGCCTTGTTTCTGCCGTAGTTGGATCAGAATCGTATACGTCACGGCTTCATAGAGCGCCACAGTCGGGTACGTCGCATGTAGCTCCAGCGCTACTGTCAAAACTTCATCCGCACGCGCTAGGTCGCCAAGTTCAAAACTATTGCAAGCAATTGAATTACAAAGCAACACCACGCCAGGTTCATTTGGCGCTTGCCGCGTAAAGTCCCAGC
>JAHDBS010000413.1 GCA_020630225.1 Anaerolineales bacterium
TGACCGCTCGATTACAAGTCGAGTGCTCTACCAACTGAGCTATGTTGGCAGTCCAAACATAAAAACAGCGCCGCAGGGGCGCATGTGGAAAGTATACCCTGTTTCGAAAGTCTGAGTCAACTACAAATTGTTGAAATTTCTGGCGAAAATATGCTGTTTTAAATGAGCGTGCGGAGTCTAGCAAGGAGTTGAAAATTGGTCAATAAATTGCTAACTAAATTTCAATTTTGCTTCAAATTTCTATAGAAATATGGCCATTAACTGCGCAACAACAACCTTTGTGATGATGCTCACCGGAAGCATAAGGGAATAGCCGACCATCGGAAGGTTATTTCTTGCCCGATCAAGTGCATATCCTAATACTGCTGGCTGAATTGCGAGCATGCCTGTCAGAATGGTGAAAGGGATTTTCAACACTTTATATCCAAAGGCCAGCGCCCCAAATGAGGACACCAAAACAATAATAAGTGCTGCTAACGCAATTGGCCAAGCTCCACCTTGTGCCAGTGTTTCCCAGAAAGCGCCGCCAGAGCTAATGCCAACCGCTGCTAATAGGAAAATCAAGCCGATTTGCCGCAAAGTATGGTTGGCACTATAAGGCAATGCCCAGACAATTGGTCCGGTGCGTCGCAGCGTGCCAAGAATGAGTGCGACAATGAGCGGTCCACCGGCAAATCCTAAATTGAAGGAAATATTGTCGGTGATGGAAATCGGAATAAGCCCAACGAGTAGACCGAGAGCCATCCCTAACCCAAATGAAAATAGATTGATCTGGCTTAGGTTGTGATACGAGTCGCCAAAGACTTCGCTAAGCTCAGGAATGTCTTTGCGGCGGGCGAGTACCCGGACGCGGTCGCCAAGTTCTAAAACGGTCTCTCCCTTAGCGAGTAGATCAATATCACCACGGCCAACGCGCGTGACAATGGCACTGTAATTTTGACCTAAATCCAAGGCTGCGATCGATTTGCCAGCTACATCTGGGTTCGAAACGAATAGTCGTTTGATCTGATAGGTTTCATCTTCACCGACGACAAAATCATCTGCTTGCTCTCCCATTATCTCCGCAATGGAAATGATGGCATGCTTGTTACCAACAACTTTGACTAAGTCGCCAATTTCAAACTGGGTGTCCCAGTTGCTGAGCATGGTGCGTTCTGTGCCAACTGGACGAAATCGAGCAAAAACGACATCCCAATTGTGTTGACGGCGTAGGTCACGTAAGGGCGTATGCGTGACCGCTTCATTTGTAACGCGAATGGTGATATTCGTGAGATCTTGTTCAGTTGGATAGTCTTTGCTGAGCTGTTCAGCTTCAGCATTGTAGTCGACCTTGAATAAGCGACGTGCAATGCCAATGGCTGCAATGTAGCCTAGCACTGCAATGGGGTAACTAATGGAGTAGCCAACCGTTGCATTGGCAAGTAATTGTGGGTCGCCACGACCGCGAAAAACATCTAAGACGCTGGCAAGAGCGGCTGTATTGGTCGAAACGCCCGCAAAAATACCAACCGTATTGGCGGCATCAAACTGAAAGAGGAAGAGCGTTGCTAATGCTAGAGCAGCAGGCAATACGGTAATCCCAACGCCGAATAAGATATTGCGGGCCCCGTCGTTTTGAAAACTGGCAAAAAATCCGGGGCCATTGCTCATCCCTACTGTGTAGACAAAAATCGCAAGTCCAAGTTTGAACACTATATCTGGCAACGACATATCAGGATCTAGAGCGCCTGTGGCTAACCCAACAAACAGCACGGCGGCAACGCCTAAACTGCCTCCTTTAAATCGAATTTTTCCAATTGCAAAGCCTAGTGCGGAGACAACAAAGAGCAGCAACAGCGGATTTGCTTTTAACAGTTCAACCATAATGATTTGATTGTAGAACGGTTCTTTCACGTCCTTAATGTGTAAAACTCCGAGTATTCAAGATTGCATGTCTGAAATTAGCACAATCTGAAGCCATAGTGATAATATTCCCGAGGTTTTCAAACGGAAGTAAGGCATTTAGTGTTGGCAATACAGATGCAGCGCCCAATATTGGGCTTTTTGAATTGCTTTGTGGCTCACTATTTTGCTTGTTGGTTTGCTCATCTCCGAAAATAAGTGTTTCGCAACAAAAACTCAGAAATAAATGCGACGATTGCGTGCGAAACCTTCAGTAAAAAACCAGATCTAACGTCTATTCTATTTTTGAGAATTTTCTGGTTATTACATAAATGCTCAACTTAAAGTTAAGTAATCTAACAAATGCAAAGATCAACATTCATCACAATCGCTCTGATACTTAGCCTATTGGATATAGGTGCTGGTATTGCCTTCGACCGTTTGTGGTTAGTACTGATTGGATTAGTGCTTGCGGTTACGACATTTGCACTGGCAGGGAATGATTTTGAATTACCAAGTGTTGGCGAAACGCATCAGGCAACTTTTGCTGTTGCGGGCCTACTCACGTTGCTTACAATCGCGATTAAGTATGTGAATGTTCATAATCCATTGATCCCTTACCTCTGGGTTGCGTCAATGGTAGCTTTCGTTAGTGCTGTTTGGCAGACAGAAGTTAGTCAGTCTTTTCGTACTGTTGTCACTCAGTCTACAAAGTCTCCATTCAAACGGATTATGGTAATGACCCCCATTATTTGGATTGGCTGGGCAATGCGGTTGGTGCAGTTAGAAACTTTGCCAACATTTCATGGTGATGAAGGTGAAATGGGGACGTTTGCGCTAGGTGTTATGGCTAATAATGCACCTCCTATGACAGGCGTTGGATGGTTGCATCATCCAGCACTGTTTCATTACTTACAAGCGCCATTCATTAGTGTTTTTGACCGCACTGCCTTTGCATTGCGCTATCCCTCTGTTCTTGTAAGTATTCTTTGCATTCCTTTGATCTTCATTATTAGCAGGCGTTTGTTTGGGCCTGTCGCGAGTTGGAGTGCTGCTTGGCTAATGGCGGTGTCACATTTGATTGTGCATTGGAGCCGCATTGGTCTAAACAATATCTATAGTGTTTTTGCGATCATACTCTGTGTGTATTGCTTAGTGCATGCGAAGAAAGATCGGAATCTTGCATATGCATTGACGGGTATTGTGATAGGCGTTGCTCAGTATTTGTACTTTGGCTCCCGCATGATCCCGATCTTGTTTGGGGTATTGCTGCTGATCCTTCTTGTTAGAAAGACAACGTCTTGGCGGCAAGTCATGATGCTAACAATTGGTGTGCTTATTAGCATGGCCCCCATTTTGACATTTTACGCATTAGAGCCTGTTACGATGTCTAGTCGAAGTAACAGCGTATTTGTTCTTTCGGAAGAAAACACGAGACACACGCTGGGGGACAGTAGTGCTGAATTACCAAAGGATTTGTTGCGCCTTGCTCAGGTTCAATTCCAGCGCAACATTGGTTACTTTGTAAATCATGGTGACCGGTCTACGTTTTATGGGCACCTTATTCCTGGCTTAGACAAAATCACCGCGATCTTATTTTGGATAGGGTTGGGGTTAGCCATTGCTCGGATTAAACGTTTTCCAGAGCAAATGCTCTTATTGTGGTTCGCAATTGGTGTTGGACTAGGGGGGATGCTGACCAAAGATGCTCCCAATGCGCCGCGTTTGCTGATTGTGTTTCCGGCAGCATTTCTAATGATTGGCGCAAGTATGCAATATCTTGACTCTGCGTTTAGCAGATATTCAAAGACTTTACGCTTAGCTTGTGGTTTAGGCGTCGCGCTCTTAATTGGTGTGCTGAATATGCAAACGTATTTTCAAGTGTTTCCAGACCAGCCATTAAGGAGCTCTTGGGGGAATTCAATTGCGCGGGAGCTTCAAACCGTTGCCGAAGGTGAACAAACTTATTTGTTGGGTGCCCCGCATTTTTATGTCAAGCACGGCAGTATTATGTACTTGCATGGTGATCTTGCCAAAGATTTGAATACACCAGAAGAATTGGACATTATTGATACTGATGTGTTTACAGCACTAGCAATCCCACAGCAACTTGAGTTGCTTGAACAAATTGAGCAGCGTTACCCGGGTGGTGAAATTACCTCAGAATATGACGCCGCAGGCAATCCTGTGTACTGGGTCTATCAGACCAAACGTGACGAGTAATTCCTCCCTAGTGATTTGCCAATCTTGAATATATTGCTCTTGAAATCAAGCAGAGGAGCCACCTTGGCTCTGGGCACAGTTGCAGCCA
>JAHDBS010000414.1 GCA_020630225.1 Anaerolineales bacterium
ATGCCTTGAATCCGCGTCAACGACAGGTTGTTTTTCTCACAGGACATGGTGAACGCAATACAACGGATGGAACTGAAGCTGGCTTCTCAATTCTGAATTCGCGATTAATTCAGCGCGGAATACAAACGCAGGAATTAAATCTGTTAGTCAATGAAATTCCAGCCGGTACTGATTTAGTCGTGATTTCTGGCAATCAAAATGATTTTGAAGCGAGCGAGATTGAAATGCTTGATACTTACCTCAATGAAGGTGGCAAAGTGCTTCAACTGTCAGACGCGCCAGCGGCAGAACAAGACTGGCGTTGGAATTCGTACCTTATTACAGAGTGGGGCGTTGAATTGCAAGACGATTTGATTTCAGACTTCACTTATTCAGTTCTAGGCAGTCCTGTGAATCCACTTATCTGGGGATACTTGCCGCACCCGGTGTCAGAGAATTTGCTAGATCTTTCTATATTTCTAAGGTCAGCGCGATCTATTCAAATTACAGATACTGCCGCTGTTAGTACGCTAATGCTCGCAGAAACGAGTAATGCCGCGGTCTCTATTACAACGGATGGCGCAACAAATGAGACTGAACCGCTTGTAGGGTTAGGTATTATTGCTTTAGCCGAAAACAATACGACAGGTGGAGCGTTGATTGTTATTGGAGATTCAGACTTTGTCTCTAACTCAGTTCTGCAACAATTCCCGAATAATGCACTGTTGTTCGAAAACGCTGCGAATTGGCTAATGGGTGACGTCGCGGCAATTACGCTCACCCCGCGTGAGGCGTCGGCTGCAACACACAGTATTGTGACTTCTGAAGATCAGATTGCTTTCATTGCGGTTTTACTGGGCTTGCCATTGATTTTGATTGTAGGCGTAGCGTTATCTGTGCGAGTTAGTCGCCGAGCACGAGCATAAATGCAAATACGTGATTGGTTACTAACCATTGCTGCTGTAGCGATGACAGTATGGGCAGCGACTGCAGTCTGGGATGACCCAACCATCATTGAACCCGAAGTCTCAACTGAAATTGCACTGGTTAGTGCAGACTTGCACACAGCTATTGATCGTGTGGTGTTGACAACTGCTGTGAATGGGGATGTGGAAATTTTTCGTACAGACACAGGGACTTGGGCTGCTGAAAATGTGACACAAGATGATTTGGCGCAATCCATCACGATCGCTATGGGGCAACTACTAGACGCAACTATTGTTGAACCTATTGCGATCGAATCTCCGCTAAGTGCCTATGGGTTAGCGCAACCAGCCTATGTTGTTCAGCTTTACAATGGCGCTGTACAGGTTGCAGAATTTTCAGTTGGGAACGAAACTGCAACGGCTACTGGCTATTATGTTTTACAAACATCCTCACAGACAGTGGGGATTTCTAGGCTGCCAGACCTAACTACATTGATAATGCCGTAACATCCCGTTTTCAGGGAACGAATAGTTGGTAAATCGACGTGGAATCAGGTATAGTCAGGGCCGTTTTAACTTACACCTAATTAGAATACGACGAGTTTGAGTGATACACTGGAATTAACGCTGATTCCAGTTGCATGGACTCAGGCTTTTATTGTTTACTTAGTGAAGTGTTATCAAGCATTGTCGCTATAACAACGACTTTCTAGTAACACTGTGCTGATATATGGCAAGTAACAAATCCACAAAAAAATCACAACCAAATACTGCTGAAGATCAAGTCGCAACACCAGTGGCTACTCCGACGCCAGAAGCTATGTCGCCTGCAGATATCGATAAAGATATCGAGGCCGAAATTCAACAAGGCATTCTGTCATCGGATGAAAATCCACGCATTGAGCAATTGATCGAACTTGGGAAGCAACAAGGTGCCGTTACATATGACGACATTTTGAAAGTGTTCCCTGAAGCTGAACAAGACATTCAACAGCTTGATGAAGCAAATGCGGCTTTACTTGAAGCTGGCATTGATGTTGTTGACAAACTTGATCAGGAACCAGAAGACGAAGACGAACTGGAAGATGTAAAGCCAGGGCGTCGTTCGCGTCGGAAATCATCTAATAGCGCACTAGGCGGGAACCAACTGCCTAACGTTGATGTTGATGACACCATTGGTCTTTACCTAAAAGAAATTGGTAAGGTGCCGCTGCTTACAGCTGAAGAAGAAGTTTGGCTGGCGAAGCGGATGGAAAAAATGGTTCAAGCGCAAGAAGCGCTTGATGAAGGTGGTCGGATTGCACCATCTGATCGTCGTCAGCTGACTGCGGATATTGATGATGGTATGGATGCGCGAGAACACTTGGTCACGGCGAACTCTCGTCTTGTAATTAGTGTTGCGAAGAAATACATCGGGCGCGGTGTGCCGTTCTTGGATCTCATTCAAGAAGGGAACATTGGTCTTTTGCGTGCTGCTAAAAAGTTTGACTACCATCGCGGTCACAAATTTAGCACCTATGCAACTTGGTGGATTCGCCAAGCTGTAACCCGTGCAATTGCTGACCAAGGCCGTACCATTCGTGTGCCGGTTCACATGGGTGATCAAATCAATAAGTTGCTGCGGGTTTCTCACTCACTGACCCAAAAATTGGGGCGGGACCCAACAACCGAGGAAATTGCAGCGGAACTTGAAGTCACGCCTAAGAAAGTTGAAGACATGATTCAAATCGCACGTCGGCCACTTTCTCTGGAAATGCCAACTGATGATGAAGAAGATTCAACATTAGGTGACTTTATTGAAGATGAAGACAGTCCAGCACCAGCAGAGCAAGCAACTAAGAACTTGCTTCGCGAACAGTTGCAAGAAGTCTTGTCTGAACTCCCACCGCGTGAGGTCCGCATTCTTCAACTGCGTTATGGTTTGCTAGATGGCGAAAGCTACACGCTTGAAGAAGTTGGGAAGAAGATGGGTGTTACACGTGAACGTGTTCGCCAAATCGAAGCGCAAGCCCTAAGCCGCTTACGCCATCCAACGCATCGCAAGAAATTGCAAGACTATCTCAAAGCGATCTAATCGCAACATTTTGTAATCGATAAGAAAGGTGTCTTATGGTAGGGCGCCTTTCTTCTTTTCCCATTCGTATCGTTCTAACGGCATAAATGATCCTAGTTACCGGCGCGACCGGTTTTGTGGGACGCCAACTGATTCCGCGTTTAGTTGAAAACGGGGAAGATGTGCGCGCGCTAATCCGACCTTCACAGAAAGAACCAAATTTGCCTCGCGGCTTGCCATTGCAGGTGGCTGTGTCGGGTTTGGTAGGTTTTCGTGAAATTCGGGCAGCCTTAGTAGGTGTAGATACCGTTGTGCATCTTGCGAGTGCAGAGAAGACAGGTGACCCGAAAGCCTTGAAAGAGGTCGATTACGAAGGAACACGGCGTTTGCTTGAAGCTTCTGAAGAAGTTGGCATTAAGCGGTTTGTCTACATTTCCCACTTAGGTGCGAACAGCGCTTCTGCATTTCCTTTGTATCGCATCAAAGGTCGCATTGAAGAAATGATCTTGCAAAGCAAGGTGCCTTACACGATTGTGAAGACGAGCTTGCTTCACGGTCCAGAAGATCGCTTTACAACATTATTGTCTGCATTGGCTCATGTGTCACCAGGTGTGTTCTTCCTGCCAGGCGATGGGCAAATTCGGCTACAGCCGTTGTGGGTAGATGATCTCGTGACTTGCATTGAGTGGAGCTTGGATGATCCAGGCCTTGTGCGGCAAGTGGTGTCGGTTGGCGGTCCTGAGTTTCTAAGCTTGCAAAACATTGCTGAGCTTGTCATGGCTCAGTCAGGGCGCAGACGTCGCATTGTGCCTATGCCAGTGCCATATGTGCGTTTTCTGACTCGCATGTTTCGGCGTCGTTACAAGAACACAGCCCTGTCTTCACTGTGGTTAGATCATTTTGCTGTCAACCGGGCCTGTGAATTGCACAGTGTTATGCGTTACTTTGGGTTGCGCCCAGCGCGACTTGAGCAGAGTCTAGCGCTGCCGCAGAATGTGAGATTATTTAGAAATTGGCGTTACTTGTCTCGCGGGACATCAGTCATTGACTAAAAATAACGTTTGACCTACGTTAGACATTTTGATAAACTTATAAATTGCGCGTGCCAGCGTCGAATTCGGCACGTATATTTGGTTAAGGTGTAAGCCAATACACCTTGAAAGACACCAATTCCAAGGAGAATTCAATACATGACATCAGCCAAGGGTATCAAGTCGT
>JAHDBS010000415.1 GCA_020630225.1 Anaerolineales bacterium
AACAATTTACCATGCAGCATTTGTTTGCATAGCAATTATAAATATTATATTTTTTTTGGGGCTGCAGTTAGCCGCGCTTTCTCCCTCAAATTTATATATCGCGAGCTCTAATCTGAGTCAGAATTCCAAAGTTACTATATTTATTTTGCTTAATCTCATACTAATTGCGTGGATGATATATGACATTGTTAATTTACTACACGAGATATCAACAAAACCAGACTTAATGAGCATTGTCTTTAATTCACAGATACAAGGCAATAAGGTAGTTATTCAGGATGATGTAATCCCTGTAATCCCTGTAATCCCTCCCAAGGATATGCAGCAAATCGACGAAGATCAGATCAGAACAAAAGCTAGAATACTAAGATATGTTTTAGTATTCATAGCTTCTATGGGATATTTTTATATCCCATGGTTCTTGTGTGCAGCGACAATGTGTGTCTTGGCATACATTGCTCTTCTGAGGCGTCCTTTACAGGCTCTATTTATGTGGAACAAGTATGAAAAACAAATGAACATGAAGCTTGTAGTTAGTAAGGGCTATTGGGGAGGATAACTTCATGCTCTCCATGTAAGGGAGTTGTAATTTAGACAGTAAATTAACCGAAAGCAATGGTGATGATCAGTTAGAAACTGATCAAATGACACCTACATCCTCTAAGGGGAAGGCTGTGCATTCCTACCGCTCCAACCATACCGTAAACGGTCCATCATTTAACAGTTCAACTTTCATGTTCGCGCCAAATTGCCCGTGGGCAATAGGAATACCTTTTTCGGCAAGCTTGTCAGCAAAGTAAGTGACGAGTGGCTCTGCTTGGTCAGGCAAGGCGGCGTTGATAAACGATGGTCGCCGCCCTTTGCGTGTATCAGCGTACAACGTAAATTGCGACACAACTAAGGCAGCACCTTCTACATCCATTAGAGAGAGATTTGTTGCGCCGTCTGCGTCCTCAAATATGCGCAATCCAGATATCTTATTGGCGAGCCAGTCTGCCTCTGCTTGCGTGTCTTGTTTACCAACCCCAACGAGTAACAAAACGCCCTTATCAATTTGGCCGACGATGGTGTCATCAACAGTGACTTTTGCATGGGTAACGCGTTGGACTAGTATGCGCATGGTTGCGGTCTCCTTGAAATAGAAACCGCTGAGGCACTGAGCATGCTGAGAGGCTAAAACTTCTCAGCGCGCTCGGCGCTCTCAGCGGTTAGGTATTACTGGAATGTATTTTTATTGTATAGCGGTGCGTTGCTTTTCGCGTTGACCTAACCAGATATCCCAGACAAGCAAGGATACCAGCAAAATACTCATCAAGATGATTTGCAGCATGACTACCTGATAGAGCGAGTCGTGGAATAGCCAAAGTGTGACCACCTGTGCAACACCGCCAATTGTCGCCAGATAAGTGCCGAGGTTAGCATCGGCTGACAACCGATAGTTGATGACAACATTTGCTAATGCGTAGATCATGGTTGCGACGGCATAAAGCCAGAGTAGTGGGGCGATCTCCAAATAATCTGGGCCAAATAGAATGAGTACGATCCATTCTGGGAATAGGATCGTTGCGCCCACAATGCCAACTGACACTAACATGACAAGTCCTAAACCGACCCAAAGCAAATGCCGATGCGCTTCCCCTTTCTGATGTTTTTGCGCCACGATGGGGAATAGGGTGGTGACAACTGACCACGTTGCAAAGAATACAACCCGTCCAATAAGCGCCAAAGCTGCGTATAGACCAGCTTCTTCAGGAACGAAAAAGCGCTTCACAATAATGATGTCGCTGTTATTAATCAGAATTTGGCTAAGCTGTACCACAATGACGGGCATAGCAAAGGCTTTGATGGTGCCTTTTTCTGACGTTGTTAGTTCGCCAAGTGGCGGAATAAACCTGCGTACGCTCAACGCGACAATCCAAGTGGCGATGAACGAAAGGGTAATGCCTAACACTGCGCCGCCAACGGACCAGCCAAGCCAGACGAAGAAAAGACCAGCGCCAAGGCGCATGACCATTTCCGCAATGTAGCTCCAAGACAAGGTTCCAAAGCGCGTCTGGCCTTGCAAAATGCCGCGATCAATGCCTTGCGCAAAATATACGGGGAGGCCAACGCCAAGAATGACAAACGGCCAAAAGCTCTGTGTATTGAAGAAGCGTTGCCAAAGTGGGGCGCCGCCAGCGACCAAAATAACTAGAGCGATGCCCGAAAGCCACGCAAAGCGCGACATCCAGTTACGCATGCCAGTCGATTTGTCCAGCGTGCCATCGGCATAATGGGCGGCAGCAAATTTGGCGGCCGTCATTTGATAGGTGACGGTCACAAAAGTCACCATCAACATGAGGGTGACAATGAGGCTAAGGTCTGAAAATGCAGCTGGTCCAAGCCAGCGACCAAGCACAAGATTGAATAAATAATTACCAGCATTGACAACCGTCATGCTAATGAACAAAACGGCACTGCCAGAGAGTAAATTGCCTTCAGAGCTTTCTGTTTCCGCCTTACTTGGCAAGAACTTTTTAGTGGATTTACGAAGGGTAGTAAGCAAGGTCATTGCGAATCATCGTCCATTAGGATTAGCGCTTTGACGGTGTTGCTCAAGACATGGGACTCAAAAGGTTGGGTAATGCAGCCATTTGCGCCTAGCTCAATTGCTTTTTCGCTAGTGCCATCTTCACCTAGAGCCGTCAGCATTAGCACAGGGATATGAGCGATGGTGGCGTCAGATCTGTGGGCTTCTAAGAACTCAAATCCATTCATGACGGGCATATTGATGTCACAAATTACGATGTGGACTTTTTCTTCAGCAAGAATGCCCAAGCCTTCTTGGCCATTGTTCGCGATAAGCGTTTGATAGCCGTTGCGCCGTAATACAAGACGCAACATATGCTGATTGACGCGCGAGTCGTCAATGATCAGAATAGTTTGCATTGTTCAGAGCAGGCGAAACTATTCGGGGAATGTGACAGCTTTGGTATTGGCTGGTGCGAAGTCATCAACGCCATCTTTGATAGTAAAGACACGGTCGAACTTAGTGAGCTTCAAGATGCGCTGTGAGACTTCCAGCGTTGGCCAAGTAAGCCCGACATCGCCGCCTTTACTGCGGGCGCGTTTGAGTAAGGTGACTAATGCGGCCATGCCTGCACTGTCTAAAAATGTTACTGCGCGCAGGTCTACAATGAAATCTTGGTGACCTTCAGCGAGCAGATTGTCAAACACACCGCGGAGCGTTGGGGCGTTGAATGCATCGATTCTTTCGTTCAAAGAGACAATTACTGTTTCCATAATTTGTTTAGTGTTAGCGTTACTTCAACGCTCGATTAGTTAAGTTGCTTCGCAAGGTGCCAGCAGTTGCCACAGGCAGTGCTGCTGTATTTCACAACGTCCATCAGCTCATTGACAAGGAAAATTCCATAACCACGGATTTGCCCCTCATCTAAATTCGGCATTGGGACGGAGTTAGGGTCAAACGCTTCGCCAAATTCACAAATATCGGCGCTAAAGTGACCGTCATTGATAACAAGTTCAAGTTGAATTTTGCCGTCATCGACCGTTTTGTAAGAGTGGTCAATGATGTTGGCACAAATTTCATGCACTGCCAATTGCAATTCGTAGACAGTGTCTTCCACATTCGAGATCTCTGGGGCAGCATCAATTAGCTTGGTAATTGCAGAACCAATGTGTACTAATTCACGCATTTCAGCCGGTAGTTCTAGGTTGATTTGGTGAGTAGTCATCCGGATTGTCCTTTTAGAACCATCAGTGTTTGATCATCAGTTTGTGATGTGTTTCCGGTAAATGCAAGCACGGCTTGCTCCATACGGATATAAATTTCGCTAGCACTGGCGGCAACGTCAGATCTGGCACCCCATTCAGCAATGTCATATAAAAAGTCATAGCCCAGCAATTCGCCGTCACTATTTTCAGCTTCTGGATATCCGTCAGTGATCACCAACAAGACGTCACCGGGTGACAAAACCAGTTTTTCTGCTTCCACTAAGGTTGCTTCAAATACACCAACAGGAACCCCCGTTGCTTCCAGCATCCGTGATTTGCCATCGGCAGGGCAATAGATGACTGGCGAGTGACCCGCATTTGCGTAGTGCACAACCCGATCTTCTGGGCGGTAAGACCCTACGAACATTGTGGCGAACATACTGACATCTGA
>JAHDBS010000416.1 GCA_020630225.1 Anaerolineales bacterium
TTATGGTCAAACACGCGCGCCATAATGCCATCGACATAGCCAGACAGGACGCGGGAAATGTCCGCAACTGTTTCACGTTTTCCTAAGCCAATTTCTTGGGGAGACAGTGACAGACCATTGCCACCTAGCTGGCGCATCCCAATTTCATAAGAAACGCGTGTGCGGAGGCTAGGTTTTTCGAAAACAAGAGCTAAGGTCTTACCCGCCAAAATTGGCGCGTTGCCGCCTTGCATGTGTTCGGCTTTAAGGGTTTGCGCGAGGCGCACAAGGCCGCGTAGCTCTGCGTCCGACCAATCTTCTAATGCAATGAAATGGGAAGTCATAGTGACGAGCAGTCAATTTTGTTGTCTAAGCTTTATAACAGGACAAAATAGGAGACCGTCTTACTTACTTTAGAGACATAAGCGCTTTAGTTTTATGCCAGTAAGCCTTGTGATGCACAAGAAAGAGATTAGTGGTCTAGCTGTTCCTGTATTGGGTTAGGAAACAATTTGCTTGTGAATTCTGGGTAAAAAAGAAACGTTCCATGTATTGCCCCTAAAAGAGACAGTACATAGAACGACATTGTGTGGGCAGGACAGGAGTCGAACCTGCGACCCCCTCGGTGTAAACGAGGTGCTCTAACCAGCTGAGCTACCCGCCCGTTTCAATAATTATAGCAGAAGAAGCCCTAATTGGATTGTGCAAAGCATAAATAGAACCTGAGGAGTTGTTATGTGGCAATCCGCCCAATGTGACCTTGGTTTTGGGAATGAGTTGTTCAATCCGAATAATTATGTGGTGGATAACCTGTCCAGATCACCAATTCGTTACAAATACCCATAGACTGAATATTTTTGCAATGCAGCGTGTGTTATATTGTAAATAGCTGCAATTATTATTGAGGAATTATCCCCATGTATCGAGATCAAATTCGTCAGGCTTATGATGGTCTCTCTCCATCATTTCAAGTGCTGGCGAAATTCCTACTAGACCATACTTACGAAGCAGCGTTTATGAATGCGTCGCAGTTGGCGGTCCACTTAGATGTAGACCCCGCCACTGTCGTACGCTTTGCGCAACGCTTAGGCTACCCCGGTTTCCCAGAGCTACTTGGCGAGATCCGTTCAGAAGTTCAAGACGACCTGCAGCGCTACACGCAGCCGTCTGAATTCACTGCGGACCCTGCTTCGGTGGCGCTGGCTGCTCTGCGACGTGAAATCAACAATCTTGAGTTGATGGAACGGTCGCTAAAACCACGCGATGTCAATAAATTTGTGGAAAAAGTGGCGAACGCAACGCGTGTTGTGGTGGCTGCTGAAGGCAGCGGTGGTGCCATTGGTCAGTTATTTGCGCAGCAGCTGAATAGTATGGGCATCAATGCGCATGCGATTAGTCCAAGCCCGGCAGCTGTCGCAGCGGCAGTGTCTGCGCTGTCCGAAACCGATGTGATGATTGGCATTGCAGAAACATCAATTTGCCAAGACGTGGCGCATGCGCTCCGTTTAGGGCGTGAACGCAATGTCTTTACGGTTGGGATTGCGGGTTCAACAACTTGGCCTGTGGCAACGGCTGCTGAAATGCTAATGACTGCGCCCAACACGAGTGCGATCCGCACGCCAGATTTCCCTGCGTTGATGACGCTACTGTCAACGTTGTATCAGGCGTTGTGGGTGGCGACTCAAGAGCAACAGTTAGCGCGCGAAAAATCCTACCGTGCCATGCTCCGCAGTTTTACACGCTTACGAAATGATGAGGCCCAACCTGAGGTGCCCAACCGCATGACAGACCGCCCGCCGCAAGCCAACGGCTTGGGAATGGGTGTGTAACCTAAACAGACTTGAGAATGCAAAGCCCTGCCATTTGGTGGGGCTTTTTGTTTCGGCAACTAAATTTGTGAACCGAACATTCACCTGCGCGCAGGATAGTACACTGTCGGGGGTACTGTCACATATAATGCACCCATGCTTTCATCTCCTTCATTGAAACTACACTGGGTGCTCTTGTTATTGTCTTTGTTGCTTTTTGCGTGTCAGCCGCAGCGCCAAACAGCGTTGCCAATTGCAGAAATTGAAATTCATAATTTTGATGAATTCCGCACGACCATCACGCAAGTGTCGCATTTTGAGTTCATTTATAACGAGGACAGCGTATTGACGCTTTCTCAACTAGTAGACAGTGGTGAGTATGAATACCTCATCAACGCGACGTTCTTTGACTACAAAATTGAAGATGATGTCGTTCACACTGTACACGTTGGGCACTTATATTTTGACGGGACGCTATATCCATCCAAAGACATGACGCCGGAAGATCATGCCCAACTGACACATATTGCGCAATATGACCCGACTGCGCCTAGCTTAGTTTTCATCGCTGAAGATGACTTTGTGTCTGCTGGCGGGAATAGCATTATTGAATTCCAGACCGGACCGCTTGTGATTGAAGACAATGAAATCCGGATGGATCTTATTGAAGGTGCTGTGAACGGAACCGGACGCTATTTTCGAACGATGCTTGCGACAACCGATCAAAAGGATATCTTTCTCATTACCGTGCGCGAACGGGCAACCTTGCCGGAATTTGCGGAGTTTTTGCTAAGCATAGACCTGTTTGAAGGGAAGCGCTTAGATGTATTGAACCTAGACGGCGGCTGGTCAACGTTGATCTATTCTGAAACGCAGCCGGACTTGAACTATTGGTCTTCAGACATCACTATTTATGAAAATGCACATTTGCCGTTTTACTTAGGCGTCCGCTAGACTCCTTCCATGTCTGCGCCAAAAATCAACACTGCCCAATTTCTCAAAGACCTTGCTGACTTGCGTCAAATTGGGTTACAGCCAGATGGTGCTGTACACCGCGTGGCCTACTCTGAGGCAGACTTAGCTGGGCGACGCTGGCTAAACAACCGCATGCGCCAGCTTGGGCTAATGCCACAGGAGGATGCCGCCGGGAACACGACGGCAATCTATGCAGGGCGGCAGAAGTTGCCAGCCATTGGTATTGGCTCACACACGGACACCGTACCTTACGGCGGTGCTTACGATGGTGCGCTGGGGATGATTGCTGCCTTGGCCGTCATCGAAGCGCTGCAAACGGCCAACGTGCGCTTGAATCATCCTGTTGAACTGATCAACTTTGCGGCTGAAGAAGCGACAATGGCCGGCGGGACAACGGGCAGTCAAGCCATGACCGGGCTTTTTAACCTCGCCACCCTAGACAAAGCAGCGTGGGATGGGCAGCCTGTCCGTACGCATATGCGCAACGCTGGGCTTGATCCAGACGCCATCAACACGGCCAAACGACAGGTTGGTGACTTAGCGGCCTTCCTTGAACTACACATTGAGCAAAGTGATCGTCTGCTGACGGCCAACCGTGACATTGCAATTGTGGATGGTTTCGTAGGCATTCGGCGCTATGCCGTGCGGTTCAATGGTGTTGCGAACCATGCTGGCACCACGCCGATGAATCGACGGGAAGATGCCTTAGTCATGGCATCTCCGCTGATTAGAATCGTACGTGACCTTGCGGTAGAACTAGGCATTGTCGCGACGATTGGCGACTTCAATGTTTATCCAGGTGCACCTAATGTGATTCCTGAGCGGGTAGACCTAATTATTGAAACGCGTGGCTTAGTGAGTGACGTGCTAGACCAGGCTGCAGATTTACTGCAAGCTGAGGTTGTACAGCTTGGGGGTGTGATGTCGCCAGTTGTTGAAAAGCCACCAGTTAAGACTGCCGTAGCGATTCAAACGGCGTTAGCAAATGCCTGTGCACAACAAGGCCTGTCTACACTCACCATGCCAAGTGGTGCTGGGCATGACGCAATGAATATGAGCCGCCTTTGTAGCCAAGGAATGTTCTTTGTGCCCAGCCAAGGTGGCATTAGTCACTCTAAGGAAGAGTACACAACCCCGGCGGATTGCATCAACGGGGCACAGGTCCTGTTAAGTACAGTTTTACTTTTGGATAACACACTTTCTGTAGCCTAACGTCTGATTCACAGGACGTATTCAGAAAAAATAATCCGCGTACTAAATTTCATAAGGTATTCCTACTAAATCAGAATTAAATTGTTTTCTTTGCCAATATACTGAAAGAAAGTAATTATTCTTACCTGATTTATTCTGAAATGTTCTCCGCTGTACAACCTTATACTGCTGAATCGCCCAC
>JAHDBS010000417.1 GCA_020630225.1 Anaerolineales bacterium
GCAACTCTCCCTGCTCCGTTGCGTACAGTCAGTAACGTAAACAAAATTCATGTTCACACTGACACTTTTACGGAGATAACAATGAACACACAACGCAAACCAAATCGGATTAGACGGATCATCTTTAGACTGTTGAGCGCAGTCGCACTACTGATTATTGGGCTTGTGATTGTGTTGTTTGCTACGCGCGGCACGAGCACGCCTGAATTTGCAGATGCTGACAATGCAATTGCCGAGGAACGCATGTTGACTTTAGGCGGCGTTGAGCAGTCTGTCTTGTTGCGCGGCAGAGATCGCACTGCCCCACTGTTGGTCTATGTTCACGGTGGCCCCGGCATGACCGCCACACCGTTCTTGCGGACTTACAATGCTGACTTGGAAGATCACTTCGTGGTCGTGTACTGGGATCAGCGCGGGACGAGCAAAAGCTACTCAGACGATTTAGATCCAGCTGATATGACCATTGCGCAAATTACAAGTGACTTAGGCGAACTGATTGACACCGTCTTGGCAGAGTTCAACCAAGAGCAAGTGTTGTTAGTCGGTCACTCTTGGGGCACTATTCCAGCATTAGCGCATGTTGCGACTGCGCCTGAGACGGTAGCCGCTTACGTTGCTGTCGCGCAGACAACAAACCAAATAGAAAGCGATACCGTAGGCTACGAATGGGCGTTAGCTGAAGCCCAAGCAACTGGCAATACGCGCTCAGTTGAGCGACTTGAAGCCATTGGTGCCCCACCCTATACCATTGATGAATTCGTCACGCAGCGCCAACAGGTCAACTTCTTAGGCGGCACAATGGTGGAGCCATTGTCTGACCTGCAGTTAGCGCGCATTGCGATCCGGACTGATGAATTTGCGTGGCCAAACTTAGGGCCGTTGGTGAACGGCGTGCAGTTTTCAGGCGCCGCCATTTGGGACGAACAGCAGCAATATGACGCGTTCACGCGCCATCCCAGCATCGATGCCCCGATCTTTTTGTTGGTTGGCCGCCACGATCGCGTGATCTCACCAGACTTAGGCGCAGCTTATATTGACAGCGTCGACGCCCCGCAAAAAGAGGTGATTTGGTTTGAGAACTCAGCCCATTCCCCGCAGTTTGATGAACCAGAGGCCTTCAATGCAACGGTTATCGACATTGCAGAGCAGGTTGGCTTACTGTCTGACCTGAATTCTAGATAAGACACTTGAATAGTCGTTGTTTCAAGGCAACTTCATATGGTTTTTGCATACAAATTCGCATCCTAAAGCCATTATGTGTAACTCTGAGATTTTGAAGCTTATCCAGAACTGAGGTTATCTAAATAAGCCAACTAACTTGAATGCGCTAATAGCTATGTTGTCTTAGCACGTGCATACACGCTCAATTCCTGTTGCACACCACTCATTGTTTTGTGAAAGCGCCGCTTCATAAGCGGTGCTAGCAAATTGAAAACGTGGCGAAAGCCTAAGTCAATGTCAAATATAACCTTGCTTTTGTTCTCACCTAGCGCAAGCACTTGCTGATGATTGCGCGCGTGTGACAGCATTGGCGGGAGGTTGAGCGCTTCAAATTTGAGTTCTCGCTTGGCTTCAGAGTACTCATAAATCACCTCAATTGCTTTTACAAACGGGGACGTCGTCTCGCGCGCAGGAACTGGTGCATTCGCAGCAATCTGATAACCATCAGGAAGTTCAGCGACATTGACAACTCGCGACTCACTTAGCGTGTCAGTCCAGTCTGCGATGTCTGCATATTCGTGCGCTAAGATTTTCCACACTTTGTCAGCTGAGGCATCAATTTCGGTTTCAATATGAACAATCATGTTGGGGCTCCTTCTTTGTTATTGCAGGTTTAGGCAAAGCGCTTGCGCAGCCAAAGTGCGGTGTATCCCATCGGGAGAATGAACATCGCTGTGGCCAGCAGGCCGCCGACTAGTTGTGATGGGTGCCCGATGACTTGCACAACAAGTGGAATGTAATAGCCGTTAGTAAAAATCAGTGCGACATCCAAAATCGCGATGATGAAAAACATCATGTACATGGCTAAAAGTATTTTCCCGTCACGCTTGAGAAGACCATGCAGCAAAGGCACCGCAATGGCAATATGGCGTACCGCAAAGAATTGCGCGGGGAAAACGCCACCTGCACCAGCATCTGGCCAGGTCAGCTCTGGTTGTAACAGCGTTAGCCAACCAAAGACAAAAAAATTGAAGATAATCAGTACGCTAGTGAGCGTGAGCAGCCAGGTAGGGAGAGATTTGTCAGTTGTCATTTGAGTACTCCAAAGTGGTTTCAGAAATGTTCTAGACACTGTAAACCCTTCAGCAACGCGAGAGTCAAGCGTTTGTCTAAACACGTAGTTCCCTTTTCTCTGACCCTATGTAATACTCCCTAGCATGCAACTGATTCCTTATCTGCTTGTACTTGTGTCTGTGTTCACCCACGGCTGGTGGAACTTCCTCGCCAAGCGCGGGCAAAATAAAGATATTTTTATTGGTCTAAGCCTCATTAGCATGATGGTGCTGTTTGGCGTGCCTTACGCCATTATGTTGCAGCGGGTTGGCTTTGGCACCCCACGCTGGCCGATTTTGATCTTAGTCGCAGGGACACTCACTGGTCTGAATTACTTTTCAATAATGCAGGCCTACAAGCACATCGAGCTTTCTGTTGCTTACCCAATTGCGCGCGCCAGCACGCTATTCCTGCCGTTCTTAGCATATTTCTTCATTGGCGAACGCATCGATACTATTGGCGTTGCCGCCATTGTCCTCATCACGATTGCGGTGCTGGGCTTTCAGCTCGATTCGTTCAGCATGCAAGCCTTGCGCGACTTTGGCAAGAATTTGCTCCGCCCAGGGATTTTGTATGCGCTCTTTGCAGCACTAACCGTTGCTGGCTATACGCTGTGGGACAAAATCGCTGTGACGGATATGCATCCGTTTGTCTACTTTTACAGCTATACAGCGTTAGCCGCACTGGCATACTTACTGTGGTTTGTGTTGCGCGTGCCACGCGCAGAAATTCAGGCCGAATGGCAAGTCAATAAGTTCAACATCTTAGGCGTTGGCTTTCTCAACATGTTCACTTACCTCATGGTGTTGTTTGCGCTCAACAGCAGTAAAGCAACCTATGTTGGCGGTCTACGCCAACTGAGCTTAGTGGTTGGCATGTTCCTCGGTTGGAAATTCCTCAACGAACATATCCCCTTCCCGCGCATTGTGAGCGTGGGTCTGCTCATCTTAGGCAGCACGCTGCTCATCTTTGCGAGATAGCAGTCTCCTGCTCTGTAGCCACAGACTCAAATTCGTTACATTCTCAGCCTTCTCTCTGTCTATCCAAATGGCGTACACTAACTAAATAGTAACGTTATAGGAGATACAGCTTTGAATTTAGATATCATCACGCAGATCCAAGGGTACCTGGCGCAGTTCGGGTTTAGCATCCTTGGGGCAATTGCAATTTTCATCATTGGGGCATATTTAGCGCGTTTAGTCACGCGCTTGGTAAAGAAGGCCTTAGATGCAAGTTCCATTGACCCCACCCTAGGCGGGTTTGCATCGAACCTGATTTATTACGCGATCTTGGCATTTGTTGCCATGGCAGCCCTCAATAATCTCGGTGTAGAAACCACCTCTATCGTGGCACTGCTTGGCGCAGTGGGGCTTGCAATCGGTCTGGCAATGGAAGGCGCACTGTCCAACTTTGCTGCTGGTGTATTGCTCATTTTCTTTCGCCCTTTTCGCGTCGGAGACTATGTTGATATCGCTGGCGTAGAAGGCACCGTAGAAGATATTCAAATCTTCAATACAATTGTCAATTCGCTGGATAACGAAACTACCATCATCCCAAATTCGCAAATTACGAGCGACAAAATTGTCAATTACTCCGCTAAAGACTGGGTGCGGGTCGAAGTGCCATTTACCGTTGGCTATGACGCTGATTTGAAGAAAATCAATGAACTGATTATGAACGTGCCAGAGATGTGCCCACGCATTATTGCTGAGCCGTTGCCTGAACTACAGGTACTTGAATTCACCGAGCGCGGCTTGAAAATTCAAGTAGAAGCCAGCGTCAAAGGCGAAGACCGCGAAGATGCCGGTTTTGAAGTAGGGCTTGCGATCAAAGAATTGCTGGACGGCGCTGGGATTGAATTGCCGTATCAGCCGGTCA
>JAHDBS010000418.1 GCA_020630225.1 Anaerolineales bacterium
TTGAAATAAAGGTTTACCCGCGTCGGATCTAAGCGGCCATCTACTGCTAAGAGACCCGAGAAAATGAGCAGCATCCCAATAAGGAGCGTAGTTGTGATGGTTTCATCTAGGAACAGCACGCCTAAGACCAACGCAGTCAGTGGGATGAGTAGTGTGACCAAGGATATGTTGGTTGCCCCGGCTGAGGCCAAAATTGTGAAGTACAAAATGTAAGCAAACGCAGTGCTGACAATTGCCAAGCCCAACAGCGCCCAGATTGTTGTCGCAGTTGGCGACACTGTGTAGAACTGATCTAAGAAGATGGCAAACGGTAGGGTCATGATGGCGCTACACGTCAGCATCCCTGCCGCCGGAATTAGCGGTGGCATCCCCCGAAAGCGTCGCCCATAAATCGCGGCAACTGCATAGCTTACAGCCGCACCAAGCACTGCTAATTGCGCAATGGTTTGCGAGCCAATGCTCGTCAACGCTTGTGGTCCAATTAGGACAATTACCCCGACAATCCCTAGTAAAACGCCGAGTAGCTTGTTCCACGTGAGCTTTTCATCGCTAGTGAAAAAGTGTCCCAACAGCACTGAGAACAGGGGCATGGTGGCATTGAAAATTGAGGCGAGGCCGCTATCAATAGACTTTTGCCCAAATGCGATTAGTGAAAATGGGATCATGTTATTGAGCAACCCCATAAGTGCAAATGTGCCCCAAATACCAAGGCTGCTTGGCATCCGATTGCCTTGCGCGATGATCACAACATGGAGCGCAATGGCGGCGAGTAGCGTGCGGCCAAGCGTGATGGTCAGCGGTTCTAGTTGTTGAATCAGAACGCCGTTGAAGAAAAATGAACCGCCCCAAATGAAGGACAGAAGAAAGAGGAGACCCCAGTTTTTTAGTGACATTGCAAATTAGCTGTTAGCTGCCTATGGTGTGGGTGAGCCACCGTTAGGGCACTGGCTCAAAGTTGGTTGACTACAGTTGAACCCGCGCGTGTTCCCACCCAATGATGGCCTGTTTGCGCGTACCGCCCCAGCGGTATTTGTGGAGTTGTCCTGCTTTATTGATAACGCGATGACATGGTATCAGATATCCGACTGGGTTTTTAGCGATTGCACTCGCAACAGCGCGGGTTGCCGTTGGCTGTCCAATGTGTTTGGCGACATCGCTGTAGGTCAGCAGCTTACCTTCAGGAATTTGTAATAGGGCTTGCCAGACGCGTACTTGAAAATTAGTGCCTTTCACATGCACGGGAATTAGGCTATTTGGCGCGCTGTTGGCGAACAAAAGCTGCGCATAGTCTGGCATGGGGGCTTCGGTAAATTGCGCCTGCGTCCATTCTGCTTTGAGCATGTCTAAGGCGGCACCTCTGGTTGTTTCTACAAATCGAATTGCACAGATGCCTCTGTCTGTTGTCGCAATTAGCACCTCCCCAAACGGTGAGTCTTGAAATGCAATATTGATGGTAAGCCCCGCGCCGCCGCGTTTGTAGTCCCCTGGTGACATGGCTTCTAATTTGACAAATAAGTCGTGCAGTCTGCCTGGGCTGGACAAGCCAACATCTAGTGCCGTTCCTAAAACAGACTGAGAATTGCGGAGACATTGCTTTGCATGTTCCAACGTCAAGTAGTGCATAAATTGCGTTGGCGTGACGCCAGCCCATTGTTTGAATATGCGTTGAAAATGAAATTTGCTGAGATTCAAGTGCGCTGCGACCTCGTCGAGAGACGGTTGTTGCTTAGCATTTTGCGCGATGTAATCAATCGCTTTGGCAATTCGTTGATAGTCTGTTTCCATATTCAAAGTTTAGAGGGTTGTGCAGTGCAAAACCACCCGAATCTTGCGGTGCTTTGAAAAATTGAATTGGGTAATGGGTTGTAAATAAGGCGTGCGCCCATACACCACCACGGATGATTACTGGGGTGTTTATCATGGTGTGCTCGAAGGAATGAAAACCGCGTTCGATGCGAATGGCATTGCAATTCCAGCCCCACGCACCGACATTGTGATGGTCAAAGACGACTAGTCTTTGGTCTTGCAGAGAGAATAAAAAAACGGTCGCTCTACATTGGAGCGACCGTTTTGATTTAAGTGACGAGGGAGTTCGATTTATGAGATTTGTTAGAGCGAAAGAATTTACATCACTCCTCGCTCGTTACTCCCTACGCTTTCCCCCGCCGCGCAACTTCTTCTCTGACCACTGGCGCTACTTTCGTTCCCAACAACTCAATTGCTTTCATCACCTGCTTGTGTGGCATGGTGCCAATGCTAAGCTGCAAAAGTAAGCGGTTGTGCTTGAAGATTGAATGTTGATACAAAATTTTCTCGATGACTTCATTGGGGCTACCGATGAAATTCGCACCGCGCAGGTCACACGAGGCATTGAACTGATGCCGTGACATCGGCGGCCAGCCACGTTCACCACCAATCTTGTCCATGACTTGTTTGAAGGATGGGAACGCTTCTTCTATAGCTTGCTGCCGATTGTCAGCAATGTAACCATGCGAGTTGATGCTCACGCTCAGTTTGCTCGGGTCATGCCCGGCTTGTTCAACAGCGCGCCAGTACAACTGCACAAATTGGCCGAATTGCTCTGGCATTCCGCCGATGATGGCAATGGCGAGAGGTAAGCCCAGCGTCCCCGCCCGAATGACAGACTGTGGCGTGCCGCCAACGCCAACCCAAATGGGTAACTGCTCTTGTTTTGGGCGTGGATAGACTCCCTGTCCGGTCAAAGGGGCGCGGTGTTGGCCTTGCCAATGGACCTGCTCGTTTTCACGAATCTTGAGGAGTAGTTCAAGCTTTTCCGCAAACAACGTGTGATAGTCATTCAGGTCGTAGCCAAATAACGGGAACGATTCAATAAATGAACCCCGCCCCGCAATAATCTCGGCGCGTCCGTCTGACACAAGGTCTAGGCTGGCAAAGCGTTGAAACACGCGTACTGGATCATCTGAACTGAGTACAGTCACAGAGCTGCTGAGCCGAATCTTTTTTGTGCGAGTCGCAGCGGCAGCCAAGATCACAGCAGGTGCTGACGAGACAAAATCTTCACGATGATGCTCACCAAGGGCGAATACATCCAGCCCGACTTGTTCCGCGAGTTCAATGGTTTCTAATAGATTCTGAATACGCTGCGTTGGGCTAATTTTTTCGCCAGTGTTGGCGTCTGGGGTTAGCTCTGCAAACGAATACAGACCGAGTTCAAAGGGACGAGAAGTAATAAGAAAGCTCCTTGGGTATGAATGCAGTAATTATAAGAAGTTTCTAGCGCATTGACTGTAAGCTGGCTTGGGTAAGACACCGTCACCAAAAATAGGCTAATTCTGTGCTGTAGACAGGCCTGCTTTTTATGGTATCCTAGAGCCATAAGGTTGTAGAGCATATGTTCTGCGAGGTCTTGTCTCACCACACTACATCGTCACTTACATTGCAACAATTTAGCTAAATAGAAGGAAGCGAAAAATGAAAAACTTTGTCTTGTTATACACCGGTGGCACCATGCCAGAAAACGAAGAAGATCAGGCTGCAGTGATGGCTGCCTGGGGGGCTTGGTATGGTCAAATGGGTGAATCCGTTGTTGATGGTGGTAACCCGTTCAGTATGGCAAAAAGCGTGACAGCTGACGGCGTCGCAGACTGTGTGATTGCGCCACAAGTCACGGGATACACGGTGATCTCAGCAGAATCACTAGATGCAGCGTTGGATGCTTGCAAGGCGCACCCGCACCTAAGCTATGGCGGCCAAGTGACTGTGCATGAAACATTCAAAATGTAACGACTGCGCAACTACAATATAAATAATTGCACAAAACATCCTGCCCTCTCGGCGGGATGTTTTATTATCTGGACATGTTGCAATGCACAATCACATTGCAACCACGTGCGCAGCTAAAAGGTTCAAAATTATGACGTCTATCCATCAAACTATGTTTTCTCAGCTTGCTGACAAGTCTTTGTTCGCACAAGCGCAAGCCTATGCCTATGCTTACATGGACGCGGCCCAAGAGCGACATGTGTTCCCGCATGCCGCAGACATTGCCGCACTTAGCGCATTTGAAGAGCCTTTGCCAAAGGAACCGCAGGATAGCCAAGCGATTTTGGAATTACTCGACACCATTGGCTCACCAGGGACTGTGGCACAGACAGGTGGGCGCTACTTTGG
>JAHDBS010000419.1 GCA_020630225.1 Anaerolineales bacterium
AGCCAAGCCTAAAAGCGGCCCTGACAGTAGACAGCGAGGCGCGGGTACAGGACGCAAGTGAGATGAAATCCCTCATCCCTAATGAAAAAGAACTTGCTAAGCAGGAGATACTAACGGAGACAAAGACGAGTTTTGGTTCAAAAGACGTTGAAGGAATGTTAGATCAAGCTATGAAATTTGTAGAAACCGAACAATGGCAACGGTTACTAAATCTGATGACTGCTTTAGAGCAACGTTCACCTTCTCTATCTGCTATTGCTGATTTACGCAAAACGGCTAAAGCAGGTCTAGCTGCAATTCAAGACGCTCAGTTACAACTTGAGCGTACACAACAGCGTGAAACAGAACGTAAAGCTAAGATCGAAGCAGATCGTCGAAATGCACGTTTGCAAACAGCCCAAAAAGCAGCTCGACGTAAAGTATTGCTTACCCGCTACAAATCACTCGGAATTGAATGGTGTGAATTACCAGTTGGTGAATTTTCATATGGTAACGACCGTGCGAACCACACCATTGAGACTGCTTATGCAATCTCGAAAGCGCCAGTTACGAACGAACAGTATCAGGCTTTTATAGATGCAAATGAGGGATATCCAGTCCCAAAACATTGGGATGCTAAGTTAAGGATGTTCCCTGCAAATTTGCATCAGCACCCTGTTGTAAACGTAAGTTGGCATGATGCTGAGGCATTTTGTCACTGGGCACACTGTCGATTGCCAACTGAGGTAGAGTGGGAGCGTGCAGCACGGGGTACAGATGGGCGAAATTATCCATGGGGCGCACAAGAGCCATCATTTAAACATTGTAATTTTAGTAATAAATATCAATCAACAACGCCTGTTGGCTCTTTTAGCCCTACTGGTGATAGTCCGTCAGGTTGTGTAGATATGGCAGGGAATGTTTGGGAATGGTGTTTGGATTGGTTTAGTACAAATAAGACAACTAGAGTGCTGCGTGGCGGGTCGTGGAGTAATAATGCACCGCACGTTCGCAGTACATATCGTCATTATGGATTGCCAGCAAAAAGAGATCTTGGTTTAGTTGGCTTTCGAGTTGTGCTCAATGCAGATTTCTGATCTGGTTGCTTTTGAGACAATATTTTTAATCCATAGACTTAAGCCCAGCGGGGCTTAATCACAATAACTAGCATGGTGGCTTTAGCCCGATGCGAAACACAGCAAAATATATATGCAACACTGTCCATCCTGTAAAACTGAAAATCCTGAAAACGCGAAATTTTGCATGCACTGCCGTACGACCCTTGCCCTAGACCAATCTGGCGATATTGCAGCGTCCGGCGGTAGTACGGTGACCAAAATTGGGCAGCAAGTGAACCAGTATGTGCAGCAAGTAGACAAGTCTGGGTACTGTCCGGTGTGTCGCCGCACGGCGCAGTTTGAGGATACGTTTCAGTGTACGAACTGCGAGCGACCGCAAATTCACTTGGCGCACCGGGTTGGGGAGGCAGACCCGCTCTGCACGCCGTGTGCGGCGGCGCGCTTGACTGCGTTGCAGAACACGGTTGCGACTTTAGAGCAAGACGCAAAACATGCAAAGCGCAGCGCTGCCGAACTAAAAACGACCACCGCACAGTTAGCCGACCTGCAACGCGAGGTAACGCGTCTAACGCAAGTGGAAGCAGATGCCAAAAAGAACGCTGCCACTATTGCAACGCTAGAAGCCGAAAAGCAAACGGTAACGCGCAAACTAGCGACGCTAAAAAAGACGATTGCACCACCACCTGCTAAAACTGCCCCAAACGTCAACACAGGCAAGGCTATTCCGGAAATCAAACACAACCCGGCTGGCATCGATTGGCGCTATGTGCCTGCCGGTAAATTCCTCTATGGCGAAAACAAAGAAACGCGTGAAATCAAACAGCCGTATTTCATTGCCAAGACGCCAGTGACCAATGCACAATACAAGACATTTATTGATGCAATGCCGCACTACCCAGTGCCATATGAAGATCAAAATTGGGCAACACCATATAACTGGAATAAAGCCAACCGCACGCCATCAGCAGATAAATTGCAGCACCCGGTGGTGCTGGTGAATCACACCGATGCCAGTGCCTTTTGTCAGTGGGCCATGTGCCAGCTACCGACTGAAGAACAGTGGGAACGCGCGGCACGTGGCACAGGTGGGTGTGAGTATCCCTGGGGCAATAGCGTGACGTCTTTGGTGGTGTGTAATTTCAATAACCAAATAGGAAGCACAACACCAGTGGGGCAATTTTCTCCGCAAGGGGATAGCCCAGTGGGGGCTGTTGACATGGCAGGTAATGTTTATGAATGGTGCCAAGATTGGTACACGAAAGATAAAACCCGTGTGCTGCGCGGCGGGTCGTGGAACTACGATGGATCGAGCGTGCGCTGCGCCGACCGGGACGACTACACTCCCACGGGCAGGTCCGACAATGTCGGGTTTCGGGTCGCCCTCCTTCTGAATTTCTAAAGCGACTATAGGCAAGGAGCGGAGTGAGAAAGCTTGACGGTGTGAGATCTCTGCTCAGACGGCGCGAAGCGCCGCGAAATTAAAAAATAATGCTTGCGGCTATGTAAAAGCCAAGACGTTCTCAGAAATAAAATTGGTTCTAAACTAGGCTTTTACTGAAGGTTTTGCGATGAAGGCTTTCATTTATTTCTGAATACTTTCTGTAAAACATTTAATAACCTCGGCTAGGCGTGGCTGCTGATGTTCGCGAAGTGGTCTCATGCAGTGTGCGGGCTTACGCTACGAGAGGGCCAGCATAAATGGCTGTCTGTGAAGAACCATGGTTCTGCCAAATCCGGTTCTCCTCCCCTTCAACGCCTACAGCTTGCTTCCCCACCTAAACTAATTGCATACCTCCTTGTGTTTGCCAGTGCCAACTGCCAATGGAACGTCAGTTGGCATTGGTGTAGGCGTTTTTAGTTGACTGACCAGCAGCAGCGCGGCCAATGGCAAGCGGCTTCGTCTACGAACGGCACAACACGGTCTGGCATAAGCCAGCGATCAGCATTCAGATCTGAAGGTCGTCGCGTCTATGTTCAGACTGGCACAGCACGTGTGGGAGGGGAATGTTCTAGTCGATTTCAAGCACAGCCTCAGGAGGTCCACACTTCATGCCCGTCTTACTCTATACCGGTCAGCATCCCAACGGCACGCCACGCGAAAGCGCAAAATCTCACGAACAAGGCCCCATGTTGGACCTTGTGCAGCAAATTTACGCCAAACTGCATGATAGCGAGCACGTCATGGCCATTATTGCCAACGTGTCTGTGCCGCCCGCAGACCTAGTTATTGTTACGCAATTTGGCATTGGCGTTTTAGAACTCAAACACTGTGCGGGACACATTACCTTGCAATCAAGCGGAGCGTGGGGTTGCAAAAACCGCAATGGCAAGCCCAAATTGGTGTACAGCGGCAACGGCGGCAATAAAAATCCACACCAGCAAGTGCGCAGCTATGCCAAAGGCGTGCGCACGAAACTGCTCAAAAGCGAGCTAATGGCAGCCAAGCTAAAGCACCTGCCGCAATTGAAGGCTCTCAAACTGCAAAACGCAGTGCTGTTTACTAATCCAGACGCCAACGTGACGCGCATCAAAGGCGCGTACAACCCAACCTTGCAGCCTTGGGAAGACTTCAGCATCCGCACCTTAGCCGATATCGACCGCTGGTTCTTGAGTCTGCGCTTCGGCTTCGAATCGCAAATTGGCGGGAATGACTATGATTTGTTCCGCTTCAGCGGCAGCGAAGTACGCCTCATCGCCGAACAAGTTTTGCACGCCGTGCCGTGGAAAGATGCCGCACGCATCATGCCCGCTGCGGCATATGGGCAGCTTACACGCGTTGCCAACGGTGTTGACATCACCACGCGCCAACTGGTGCTACCGCAACTCAGCATCGGGCGCGATGCGGGCAACAGCATTGTTGTGCCGCAAGCTTTTGGCCGCGCCAGCCGGGAACATGTTGTGCTAAAACGCACCGCAGAAGGCATTTACGTGCGGGACGTGAGTTCGAACGGGGTGTATATCAACAACGTGCGCATGCAGCGCACGCTCAAGCACATTGCTGAAGGCGATGCACTCAGTCTGGGCGGTCAGCAAGACATGCCGGGCGTGGCCAGCTATCGCTTTGGCAAACGCAGCTACACACC
>JAHDBS010000420.1 GCA_020630225.1 Anaerolineales bacterium
TATTTCCACCGCGAACTCCCGTTTGATCTTGGCAAAGTTGAAGACTTGCACCCGCGCCTGAAAAGCGCAAAAGGGCTATATGCCGGCCACTCCGTTGAACTGGTGAGTGATGGTAATGGCGTACAGCTTTTCCACGTCCAAAGCGGTGACAATTTGTATCAGGTGACACTGCCAAGTACTGGTAAAGCCAGCTGCACCTGTCGCTGGTATGCGCGCTATCAGGGGCAACGTGGCGTGTGTAAGCACGTGTTGGCGACTCAGATGTTTGTGCAGGAAAAGGGTTAGCGATGGATATTGAGCACCTTAAGCGCGAGTGGCTCGGCCATGCGGGGCTCGACTCCACGATGGAATTTTTCCTTGAACTAGAGGAAAAAGAGCGGCGTAAGTTTGCTGGGCAAGCCAAAGAACAGTGGACCTTTATCAATCGGGCGCATCGCGATTGGGATGGTGATGTGTTCAAGGCGCTGACTGGCGATTCGCAATTTCAGGCGCGTTGGCCAATTCTTGCACTAGCCGATCTGATTGTGATGAGTACCTCCAACTCTAAATCGCTCATTGGTAGGTTGCGTCATTTTTATTTGCGAGAAGATGATGTGCGTCAGTATGCCGTCAAGATTTTGGAGACGCGTCAGCCAGACTGGATCGAAACGCTGATTGAAAATCTCTTGAGCCGCGACAACATGGGCTGGGGTACAAGCGAAGCCGATATCTGGCCGTTTATCGCCGAACTACGCACTGCAAACCTCGCGCGGCAAGCAGATCAAGGATTGCTTAGCCAAGCGCTGTTAGCACATGTTGATCGTGGACGTTGGCAGTGGGATCCAGAAAAGAATCCTGAAAATTATGTCGTTGAATTCTTCACGGCAAATCCAGCTGCACTTGAAAGTGAACTGCTCCCTCTTTTGCAGGACGAAGCGACTTGTGCCGCGCTCAATAGCGCAACAGTCACTTGGCGCACTCCCAAAATCAATCCATGGTTAGAGGCGTACATACAACTAGTAGCTGCTAGCAAATTAGACCGCATGGCTCTAGTAGATACAGCCCTAGATGCACTCAATGCAGATTTTGAACAGCGCGCGACACGCTTTCCACTTCAACTTTTGCAGCGTCTTGAACTGACAGATGAAGAACTCATCGAACGCGTTGGTTTGATCTTAAATCTAACTGGGCATTTGTACGGCCCAATCGTCAAACAGGCGTTCAAATGGAGCCGCCGACTCATCAAGCTCAAGCAAGTGACAGACGACGATGTCATTCTGTTTGCAGCCGCCACGCAGCATGAATCCAAAGGGATTGCCCAACAAGCAATCCGCATGGTCAAGGGCCTAGCAAGTAAAAACATTGGCCGGCAAGATGGCATTCTCTTATTACTAGATGCGCTTGGGCATCCGGCGCCGGATATTCAACTTGGTGCAATTAGCCAATTGAAAGCGCTAAAGGTTGAAACCGATCAGGCGTTTCGTCTTGAGCTTGAAGACGCGTACCCATATGTCTCCGTCGCTGCACAGCAGGAATTGACTGCATGGTTAGGATTGTCTACTGCTGAAACTTCAGCTGTGGTGGTTGACTCTGGCGCTTTCCAGGCGCGGATTGCGGTGTTACCTGATACTGTCTTAGCTGATGTGGGCTTGGGCGGCGCAATCTCAACGCCTAATATCAATTTACAGCCATTCAACTTACCGAAGTTGGGTAAATATTTCAATCTAGAATCCTTTGATGCTGTGCAACCAGCAGAGACCATTGAAGAGCTTATTCAAATTTGTCTGCGTTACTTAGCCGATTCGCGTGACCCAATTTTGAGGGAGCAAATTTTAGATGGCATTGCCCGCCACGGCGCCACGCCACTCACTGCGGCGCAACAAAAGTTAGTGAAGCCACTGTTAAAACAAGCAAAGCGCCGCAGTGAATGGGCTGAATTAGATGACCGTCCAGTCGCAGGTGATTTTGCAGCTGTGATACTCGCATGGCTAGAGGGTACGCAGCCAAAGCCGTTATTGAAGTGGCAAGTTAAGCAAGGCCTAACCTTTGCCACGCAGTCGCGCTCATTGTTTACGCGTTTACGCGCCGCATTGCCAATTGCGCGGAAAGGACCGCTGTCAGTTAGTAACTGGATGCAAAATCGGCTACGTTATGTGGCGAGCTTTGCAGCGCATAAGCAATCGCATCAGCTGCTTGCGTTGCCAACCCACCAGCCATATTGGATCGATCCGCTGGTGTTTGCCGAGCGCTTAGCAGAGTCAGATTTAGTGGTTCCTGAAGATTTTGGATTGGCGCTAGCACGTTTAGCGCCTTGCAATCAGAAAGCAGCAATTGAAGCGTTGCAGCAGATTGATAACGAGTACGCTCGTATTGCGCAGTATGCGCTTGGTGCAAAAATGGTAGATCTGGGGACAAGTGAGCTGTGGCAGCTTGCCAAAGATTTGCGCAAACCAGTTAAGACGCGATTCAACCTCAAGTGGAAGCGGATGGGAAACCGCTATGGGGCTGATGTGCTGAATGCGCAGTTCAAGCGCTCAACAACGCCGCCACAAGGCCGCACCTTCAATTTGATGCATCTCATGCAGCGCGCTCCAGGATTTACTGGACACGGTTGGTGGACTGACTGGGTCGCCTATGATCCGGATCGACTGCGGTGGTATCTGACGACAATCCCAACCCGAACCGACGTGAGTACGCTAACCGGGCTAGAGATGGTGTTGACCGCTGGTGGCAGCGAAGAACTGACCGCAGCAGCAATGTATCTGGAGCCTTTTCTAAATCCTGATACGCCAATTGGCCGTGAAGCGTGGTTGCTACTGGCTACTGCCTGCGGTGTGCCCAAACAAAGTCTCAACGCCTTTGCCGCAGATGTCCTGATCCAAGCGATTACAGACGGACGTTTTGATCCAACTCAACTTGGCGCTGCGTTTCGCGAATTGTTCCCAACCGATGCGCCGAAAAAAGAGCTAACGACTAGCCCTGATATGAGCCTAAAGCGGGTCAAAGAAGCGTTGCAAACGGTGGCAGCGGTTTCAGACCTGCATGCTGACGCCATCCGACAACTCATTGATGCGGTCTATGTCAGCAAACTGGTGCAAAAGAATTCACAGAACCATCACTTGCGTGGCTTGCTGTATGACCTCACGCAACAGTTAGGTGTAGGGGTGCAAATGCCAGAAACGCGCGCCTACTTTGCCTCTGTGCCAAAGAACTCAAGTAAAGGCAGTAAGCAAGCCAAAGCGATTTTGGCAGCGCCTGAAACCAGTGAGGCGTTGCAAACTAAGTTGAATGGGCAGATCTTAGAAAATCGACTGCAACGTGCGGAGCGGTGGGTAGAATAAGCCAGTAAATAAACCACCCACGTCTCAAAGTCCTTTAGAGGACTTTGAGACGTAATACTGAAAAACACAATGACCCGACTCAAAAACAAAACCATTATCCTCGCTGGCGTAGGCAAAGGCATGGGCCGCGCGATGGCACTGCTCTTTGCGCAAGAAGGCGCACAGGTTGCCTTGCTAGCACGGAAGCCAGACGTTATTGACGCGACGGCAAACGTCATCAACAGTAACGGCGGCAGTGCACTCGCCATCCAAGCGGACTTGACTGACAAAGACCAAGTTGGTGCTGCCATTGAAAAAGCCGTCAATCACTTCGGCAAGCTCGATGCCTACTGTGCCTTAGCGGGCGGCTTCTACAAACACCTAAAAAATCAAGTCGAGATTGAGCCGGAGTTTTTCGAAATGGTCTTACGCAACCATATCCAGAGTGTGTTTTGGGGCACGCGTTTGGCAACGCCGCACTTGAAAGCCAACGGCGGCGGCGCAATTCTGACTATTGCTGCTGCTTACAAAACCCTGCGCGAGTCAAATATTGCTTACAGCACTGCTAAAAATGGCGTGTTGGGCTTCTCGCGCACATTAGCCCGCGAGTTGCATCCACATAACATCCGCGTCAACAGCATTTGCCCAGGGCTTATTCGCTTGCCAATGGACGCTGACGTGACAAGCCTGCCACAGCAAACCATCGACCGCCTTGGTCAACCCGAAGACATTGCGCACGCGGCGCTTTATTTTGTCAGCGACGAAAGCGCGTGGGTCACAGGGCAGACGCTAGATATCGATGGCGGTGATGGGGTGTATGGTGGGATTGATTGGGATATG
>JAHDBS010000421.1 GCA_020630225.1 Anaerolineales bacterium
CGCTTCTGACATAAATGTAATCCCATCGAGTTTGCTCAATTCCTTCGCATAATAGCTAAAAATTTGACGCCGTTTTTGCACACGATCTTCGATGAGGCCTAGCTGACCACGCCCAATAGCCGCTAGGACATTACTCAATCGATAGTTATAGCCAATTTCGGAATGTTGATAGTGAGGAACCGGGTCACGTGCTTGTGTTGAGAGCTTCCGCGCATGCGCAATGAACGCTTCGTCATTCGACACCAACATCCCGCCGCCGCCTGTGGTGATAATCTTATTTCCATTAAAAGAGTAGATCCCTGCAAAGCCGTCTAACCCCGTATGGCGACCCTTGTATGTCGTGCCTAATGCTTCAGCAGAATCTTCAATTAGCGTGACGCCATAGTCTTCACAAAGCGTTCGAATGGCATCAAGATTGGCAGCCTGACCGTACAAGTGCACAAGGACAAGCGCTTTCGGAATCTTATTGACCTGTTTCCGCTGTTTCAAAAAATCTAACAGCAGTTCTGGATCTAGATTCCAAGAGTCTGTTTCACTATCAATGAAAACCGGCGTTGCACCAATATAAGTAACAGGAAATGCACTGGCTGCAAATGTGAACGTTGAAACAATGACTTCATCATCCCGTTCAACGCCTGCTAGCAACAGCGCAAGATGCAACGCTGCAGTTCCAGCACTTACAGCGAGGGCTGCTTTAGCCCCAACATATGCCGCGAACTCTTGCTCAAATGCAGTGACACTTGGACCTGTCGGGGCAATCCAGTTCGTGTCAAAGGCATCTTGAACGAACTGTTTTTCTGCAGGCCCAATATGCGGCGGGGAAAGATGAATACGCGCAGTCATTGGGCGGAATTATACAAGTTGCGCTTCAATTAAAAGCTGTATTCGTTTGGCAAGTACGTGATTACCTATTGTATCTAGCCAAGAATTGACTCGAGTTGCACATTCGACTTCGCTCAGTGGGGGACATATCTATGGTGTATTTTGTAAAAATCCCTAGAGGTCAAGTGGGTGAGTTTTAGAGAACTGACAGATCACAAGATTTGATCACATTTGTTTGGTAAAAGACAAAAGAGATGATGTTATTCAGCGAGCGTTTGATAAACATCTCGCATGGACATTGGTTGAAAATTGTAAGCGGCAGTCAGGTGTTTTGTATGCTCCAAGATCGCCGTCAGAAAAGCAATATTTTCTGACAAGCTTGCGCCAAAGTTATGCGGATGCCACCAAACATGCACAATCTTGCCAGATTTGGCAGCTTTCGTGAGGGCTCGCTTGATCAAAAACAGTCGCACTGCATCAACCCCAGAAAAACGTGAAGGTACCGGCCGCAGAAAGAATGTTGATGGGATATCGTAGAGATCGAATTCCGGTCGATACACATCATCCCAAGCAGTCAGATGCCACCCGAATTGCATCATCAGCGAGTCTAATAGGCGCGAAAACCGAGTAAATCGCAGCGATTTTAGTCGTCGCAATCCGATTCGATTGAAAAACTCCGTACTAGGACGTCCACGCGACACTTTGATATCAAACTCTCGCAGCACTTCCAAATATTCAGGCGAGTCCTGATTGCGAGGAAAGATGATCGAGGTCGGTGAAATGCCGTAGTGCTTCGCAATTGCAACGGCACTTTGTAAATCTGCCCGAAACTGCGCCACCGTTTGCCCTGGCTCTTCGCAATAGTAATGCGAGTAGGTATGCGTGCCAATTTCTTGTCGAGGCGTATTTGCAATCTGCGCAATTAGGCTTGGTGCAAAGTGATAGGGATCATCAGCCTCACTGTTGCCTATGCTTTCAGCATAGGGGTCTAACGCTTTTTGTTGGTACGTTGGCTTATCTCGAGGTGCAAATAGATCTCGCTCAGCTTTTGAACCTGAAAATAAGAACCCAACCGTTGCCCAAGTCACTGGGATTTTATACGTTTCAAAGAGTGCCAGGAGGGCCGGGACAGCCTGCCAAACATTCTCGAAATTTGCATAGTATGGGTCACCAGGCCGAACGCCTTCTAACCATCCCCAATGAAGCTCAAAGTCGAGCGAGATTACGAGTGCACCGTGTTCTGGCAATGGGCGTTGTTTATTATTCAAAACGGAGCCAAGTTAGCTGTAAATGGCCATCATATCGGCCTGCATTTGGTCTTGATCAAACAAACGCTGCGTTTTGATAAATGCATTGCTCGCCAGCCTATTCGTCAGGGTACGATCTTGTTGAAATAGTTCAATCGCAGTGCGAAACTGTTCAACATCGCCAGGATCGCATAAATAAGCACACTCTAGGTGCGGAACCTGACTAGAGAGGCTAGAAATATTGGACGCAATAATTGGCAGGCGCATCATAGCAGCTTCGATGAGTACGTTCGACAACGACTCTGCATATGATGGTAAGCAGAAAGCATCTGAACGCTGCATCGTTGCAAACACTTCTGTATGCGGGATATTGCCCAGAAATTGTAATTTCGAAGCGGGATAGGCTTGCTCTAATTCGGCGCGTAATGGCCCCTCGCCAATAAATGTACAGCGCACATTTGGCAGCGCAGCAATTGCCTCTACCAGCACAAAAACACCTTTTTCAACATTCAAGCGACCGACAAATAATAGCTCAAAGATTTCAGCAGGATCTTGGGATTGTGCCGTTTCGGAAATACCATACGCTTTGGCATAACGCAGAACATTATCTGACAATTGCGGAATGACTGTCGCCTTATGCAGGTACGATGTAAACGCAGGCTTCATAAAGTCAGACAGCAAAATAATGTGAGTGGCATGTGACAGCACAAATTTCTCTGACCACTGAATTGCGCGTTGGAATGTTTTTGTAACAATGCCTGAATACTGTGACGATACATTGAGCATGCTGACATCACTATATTCCGTCAACCGAATAATAAGCGACTTCCGAAAAAGGATGGATAAAAACGCAGCAATGAAGCCAACAGTTACATGGCCCGAATAATGGGTGATGTACTTGATCTGGCGCTGCTTTAGCAACGTTCTACTTGCCGTGACAAACAGAGACAGGATATAGCGCGCATATTGGAGTAAAGCATTGATGCCTGTTTCTGGACGCCAATTAGAGACTTGAATAAATTCAAGCGGCACTGCATTTGGTAACTCCCAGTCAGCAGGCAAGCTAGAGAGGATATAAACCTTTTCTATAGGCGTTGAAAATAACCCTACGTATTTACGGTACTTTTCAGAAAACCGATTGAAGTGCTTAGGATCCGTTTTCTGGCTGAGAAGTAAGACTTCCATGCAATACAAGTATTAACTGGTTTCTGAGCAAGTAAACACTAGATTTTCAGACACCTTATGCGTGTTCTGATAGCCAAGCGCCAGGATGTTTTCTGCAAACCACTTGCCGGTAATGAGTTCGCTATTTGGCAAAATTTCAATAATAATCATCGGTTTGCAACGTTGAATTGTTTGCAGCGCACCCTCTAGGGCTGGCCGTTCATAGCCTTCAACGTCTAATTGAAGAATTGAGACAGTCCGATTTCGCGGGACACTTTCATCAATTGGCAGGATCTGCACGGATTGCAGGGCATCGTTATTGGAAGTTGAAACCACTTGCGAGCCGCCACCTAATGCAGTTCCACTGTCATCAACGGTTTGCAGAAACAAGGTTTCAGCTACTGCACCTAGCCCTGCATTACGCAGCGTTACATTGCTAATTTCATTGAGCAGCATCGTGATCGTTGCGCAGCGGAAATTTTCCACATTCGGTTCAAAGGCCCAAACTATTGCATCTTGCGCAACTGCTTTTGATAAGGCCGGTAAGAAGTCACCAAAATAAGTTCCAGCATGCACAATATCGCCAGTGCCACAATTAGCAGCCATAAAGGCAATCGTTTCCGGCTCATAGACTGCATTGGCAGCCACAATTAGTGCTGAAGACCGGTGCTTAGAAGAGTCAGGAATGCAGTAAGCGCCATATTTGTTATAGGCAATGGAACACCTTAGTGCATTGAGAGACTCAAACTGCTGCTCGGAGAAATCCACATCGGCAAGAAACCGATAATATCTCCAGTAAATTGGCAAAAGATACGGCTTGATAAAGTCAGGCGTAATCTGTCCGGCAAGTTTTCTAATCAAGCTCATGAAACGATCTTTTCAACTACCACAACGTAATC
>JAHDBS010000422.1 GCA_020630225.1 Anaerolineales bacterium
TGCCTTGGTTGTAAACCGTAATGGTAAAGGTAATGTCATCGCCTGGCGCGAATGGACCAGGGCTAGTGACAACTTTTTGCAACGCCAAGTCAAAGGCGGCAACGAATAATGACGCGGGGTCATGATCATCTTCATCCCCCCCGTTTAGGCCGTCACCATCCGTAGCGTTGTCAACGAGGTTGGTTGTTTCACCATCACCGTTTTGATTAGTTCCGTCTGGGATACTGTCGATATCCGTTGGCGCTGCAGTATTTAGATCACCGTCGTCATCTGCGCTGCTAATTTCAGCGTAGTTGGTCAGGCTGCCCATCACATCAGTGCCAATTGTCATAGTGACTTCAATATCGACACTATCGCCAATAGCAAGTGCATCAATCTCAAAGGTATTGTCACCGTTGTCAGTGACGACGACAGCGTTGCTGTTTGTGGTGCTTGTTACGCTGGCAGCGTTGGAGCTGTCATAGGTCAACCCAACTGGGGGGTGGTCAGTCACAACGATATCCATCGCTGGTGTTGACCCTTGATTGAATACCGTAATCGTAAAGACTGCATCGTCACCGGGTGCAAATGGTCCTGGGCTTGTCAACACTTTTTGCAGTGCGAGGTCAAAGATCCTAAAGCCAATATCAAACGTATGGTCGTTTTCTAGGGTATTGCCAGTGGTGGCAGGGAACCCGACTAGTCCTTCAAGGGCAGCAGGCAAACTTGCATCAGTGGCAGAGCTAAGCGTGTCTGCATTATTGTCATGTTGGCTGTCGCCAGCAAATGGCACCGTTGGCGCGAGGGCTTCGGCATCACCACCGGGCAGGAATTCAGCTGGATCCACAACAATGTAGTAGTCAGTGTTGGGGAGCAATCCGTCTGTGGTGTCAAAGTAATATTCGCCATTGGGGTCTGTCACTGTGGTTGCCACAATGTTGCCCAACTCGTCATATAGATGCACAGTAATATTCGGCAGTGCTGCTTCGCCAGGATCTTGCACGCCGTCACCGTCTGCATCTAGCCAGATGCGATTGCCAATTTCCAGCACGGTTGGCAATATACATGCCAGTTCAACGTCACCTAAGCCATTCGCTTTGTTGAAGGTAGCAGAACCATCATTGCTATCCGCGTAGACCGTGTAATTATTATTGGGCAAGCCGGTTACATTGTCATACCAACGAATGCCGTTTGAATTTACTTCAAAAGGGTCAAGTGTTGCGGCCAACACCTCACCGGAGCCGGGTCGAATGGCAAGCCCGCCAACATTTGTTTCCGTATGAGGTCTGCCGCCATTTGCAGGGTTGACAAAGTCATCTTGATAGAACTCACCCAGCCCTGGCCCCTGATTATTATCTGGAGATGCGCCAGTACTTGGCCCGGCCTTCGCATTATTTTCAAGAATGAAGGTGCCATTACCGGAATTGAAAGCGCGTAAAATATCGCCCCCAGCCAGAGCACGCGCGACGTCGGTCGTTGTCTCAGTTGGGTCAGGTAGATAGTTATTGCTACCAAACTGTGAGGCCGTCCGGTCCACAAACCCCAGCACCATGCTGCCATCAATATCAAATTCAATATCGGCTAAAATTGGAGTTGGCCAAGGCAAAGCAGTTGAACTAACCAACAGGCCTGCTTCGGCAGCAAAATCGGCATCAGCTTCCCAAGGGTACCAGCCATTGAACGCACGAAACGTCCCATTACTAGGTGAACCCTTAGGATAGGTGAGCGGAAAGTCCATTACTAAAGACCACGTTGTCGTGTCAGGTTCAAAACGTAGCACCATGGCGGACAAATCTAAAATTTCACCGTCATTTTCTGCTGAACAGACTGCCCCCACATAGACGTCACCGTTGCTAACTGTTGTGGCCCACGGGCGCATCTCGCCATTGTTACAAGTGACCAACGTTTGGTCAATGGGATGCGACGTTGCCACAGTCGGCACACTTCCATCCGATGGAAGTGGAATTTCAAGCAAAGTGCGTTCATGCAAATTGACCGTATAAAGTGCACTGCCATCTTCAGCGATATCAATATCACCAAGACCTACTTTTGCAACTTTGTCAAACGCATCTGAATCATAGCTATCTAGCGTCGCATCAGTGGAAAGACCACGATCTGGGTTTGAGCCAATACTACCCACATCAATTGGTGTCCCATCTGTGTCTGTCAACGTGGTGACATCAATAAAACTCCCGCTAGATGACGTTGCATCCCAGCCGTCAACCCCGGTTGCGCCTGGTAGTCCGTCACTGTCTAGCGTATAGTCGGTGACGTAAATCCCGCCTAAGCCTAACGGTCCCAAACCGGCATGACGCCGCAGTACAGCAGCGCTAAACATGCGACTTTGGAAAGGATCCCAAGCCAAGCCCCAAATTGACCCCACTTCACTAACTAAAGCCGCCATTTCCATATTTTCCATGTCTTTGGCACCAGAAATGGCATATGAAAAACTAACCAACGCGTCTACATCACCGGCGTACATCGTTTCACCGCCAGCGGCAGGTGTGACACCATCGCCATTTACAAAACACGTGGTGAACACGTCAGGGTTGTTTTGACAAAATTCAGAAGGATTGGCAACCCCTAAGTCAACCGCACAACTCGGGGCATCAACAAATTGCACTGTTGTGCCATTGCTACTGCCACTTGTCGTGGATGTACCTAGGAAGGCCGTTTCGGAGATATTCGAAAACTCAACGCGTAACGGATAGTCGCCAGCGGCAATTGACGCAAGGTAGTTTCCATACCGATCGGTCGTAACAGTTTGGCTGCCGCCATTGGCATCAAAAATGGTCACCGTAATCCCCTCTACCCCAATAGTTTCAGCAGGATCTTGAACACCATTCATGTCAAAGTCTTTGAACACAATCCCGCCTAAGTCTGTGGCGGTACACGCAGGAGACACATACCCGACTGGTACGTCAAAGGTAACGGGTGTCGCGTCACAAGTGCCCCCAGCAAAACCAGCGGTAATTTCGTAGCCGGTTGCGCCATCTGCTGGCACCTCAAACGCAATTTCTTGTAATGGATTTGTATCCATCTCTGTGGTGGGAGTGCTCCCACCGCCAGTCAATATATAGGTCTGTGAAATGGTGCGCACTTCAATGACATTCCCACCGCTGTCTAACAGCGTGACATTAATATCTTCGTCCGCAGGGGCATTTTCCCAGTCAATTAAAACGCTGGTGGTTACAACTGTGTCAGTACCGTTTATATAATCACCAGATACAACTGGAGCAGATAATGTCACCGCACAGGCCTGCGGATGTGGCGCGGGCGCAGGCGCAGCAAACGTGAGCCGCGGCGCTGAGCCAAACACCAGTATGGTCGTCACCATGACCAATGCCAAATGCTTGACGCTGCGTTTGACGAACGCAACTGATGATTTGTTAGAAATTGGGCGTAAATTCATTTTTTGATTATTCCTGGCAGCCAGCCTCAGCCAGCCAAATGCATTAAGCGTACTTTTTGCACTTTTTTACTCGCATCATAAATACAATACTTTATTTATAAAAAACTAAAATCTAGGGATGATTTAGAGGGCAACCTTATTTGTTAAGCGCAGGTTTAGAATCTAAACCTTTTGTAAACAAAAAGAGCGCCCTCTGTGAGGACGCTCCTTTCATAACTATCTATTCAGCGCGTTATGCTAAACAGAGTTGATTTTCATCTAGCCTTGTTTGAACCTGCGCTCTTGAACCAAGACCGTTACAACATTCATTGCAAGCAAGATCCCAATAATTGCGTAGACAGCAGCACTCCAAGGCGTGCTTCCAAACTGACCCGTTGTCGGGATTTGATTTGGAATAAGCTGCGTTGACACTACATTTGAGCTCACGCCTGGCAAATTCGTTGCCAGCGCTTGCGCCGTGTTATCAATGCGGTCTGGTGCTGCTGCGCTGCTGTTAATTGTCGCTTGCACCGTAATTGTCACCGTTTCACCGGCAGCCATGTCACCAATCGTCACGCTGATAGTGCGCGTCGCGGCGCTAAATGTTGCGCCACCTTTGGTGCTCACCGCAGAGACATAGTTCAGCTTGCTGCTTAGAACATCACTCACACTCACGTCCGCCAGCGTTGTGCTGTTCGGGTTCGTGACATTGATGGTGT
>JAHDBS010000022.1:0-11445 GCA_020630225.1 Anaerolineales bacterium
CCCAGCGAAGATCCATGGCCACAATATGCCTGGGTTGGAGGCGCTGCGTACAGACTATGCAGATGTGGCGTTGACGTTTCGGGAACTAGCTGACGGCGCGGAAATAACATATACCGCGGTGGACGAAGATCTAGTTGCAGGAATTCATACCTGGTTTGATGCACAACTTATGGATCACGGCAGTCATGCGCAGGGGCATTAACTAAAAAGCGGAGTTCTTCTTACGACCTTAGGTCATTAGGAGAACTCCGCTTTTGGTTTGAGCCTAAATTTTTATAATGGCTGTGACATCAAATCTTGTTCAGTAGAGAGGTAGTACGTCATCGATTGTAAGTGGGTGACAGGATCGATATAGCTCACGCGGACATGGTCTGGCACATTCAAGCTAATTGGCGCATAGCTCAGGATGGCACGTACCCCAGCATCGACAACGGTATCTGTAACTTTTTGCGCGTACTCAGCTGGAATTGCTAGCATAGCAATCTGAATATTGCGTTCACGTAAAACTTTCACAATTTGGCTGGCGTGCATAACTTCTAATCCATTGATATAGGATCCAACCTTCTGTGGGTCGCTATCAAAGATGACAGAGACGCGAAATCCGCGATCTGCAAAGCCTTGGTAGCGTGTAATTGCGTGACCAATATCACCAGAGCCAATTACAGCAACTTCCCATTCGCGATCAAGATTGAGAATTTGGCTGAGCTGTGTGATGAGAAACTCAACTTGATATCCCGTACCTTGCTTGCCAAATTCACCAAAGTGAGAAAGATCTTTACGAATTTGGGCGGAGCTAATGCCGAGTGCTTTGCCTAACTCATGTGAAGACGTGACTAGCTGACCTTTATTAATCATACGGCTTAGCGCGCGTAGATAAACAGGTAGACGACTAATAACAATTTTAGGAATGGAGTTGTCGCTCATCGTAGGGTGGGGTTACCAGTTTTAGGGTTGGAGATGAACCGAAATATTGTGTACTGTAATTGAAATTTTAGCGAGTTTTGACGCTTTATTGATTAGAGTATATTGCAGTAAATTTAGACACATTTTTGTCTAAATTGCCTCACAAAACATGGCTAATTTAGCATTAAACAGAGGCCAGATCAAGCGTGTGTGAAATATTTCTCAATATGTACTAATGGCACAGCGTAGCCGTCAGTTTCACGGTGATATAATCGTCCAAATGGGCAGAAATAATACCCGTTTTTTTGATCAAGCGACCATCTTAGTTGCTGCTGGTGACGGCGGAGATGGTATGGTTCACTTTCACCGCGAAAAGTTCGTTCCGAAAGGTGGTCCTGATGGTGGCGATGGCGGCCATGGGGCTTCTATCTATTTCGTTACGGATCCACACCTTAATACACTTCTTCCATTTCAGCATCGTAAACGCTATGCAGCCCCTAACGGGATGCACGGTGGGAGTAACAACAAGACTGGGAAAACAGGCAAAGACATTGATGTTAAAGTGCCTGTGGGGACAGTCGTTCGCAATGTTGAAACCGGCGAAATTATTGCCGACTTAGCAGAACTTGGTGACCGTGCTCTGATTGCCAAAGGTGGTCAGGGCGGACGTGGTAACCAACACTTTGCAAATTCACGTCGCAAAACACCTTACATTGCAGAAAAAGGCGAACCCGGTCAGTCATTTGAAGCTGAACTGGAACTGAAGCTTGTGGCTGATGTTGGGATTGTTGGTGTACCTAACGCTGGGAAATCCACATTCCTGAGCGTTGTTAGCGCCGCAAAACCAAAGATCGCGAATTATCCATTTACTACGTTGGTGCCAAACCTTGGCGTTGCTGACTTGGGTAATTACAAAACTATGGTGTTGGCAGACATTCCAGGCCTCATTGAAGGGGCACATCAAGGGGTTGGGCTGGGATTTGAATTCCTGCGACATGTGCAGCGTACGCGCGTGCTCATTCACATGCTAGACGGTTGGTCTGCGGATCCAATTTTGGATTTCAACCAGATTATGACCGAATTGGCGCTGTTCGATGAGGACTTAGCAAGTAAGCCGCAAGTGGTCGTGTTGAATAAGATCGATACACCAGAGGTTGCAGAGAAAATTCCTGAGTTAGAAGCAGCCATTACGGAAATGGGTTATGACTTCATGGCAATTTCCTCAATTGCGCATAAAGGAATTCGCGAAGTCTTGTTTAAGGCTGATGAACTTCTCAAAGAAGCGCCAGATCCAATTAAGTTTGAACCTGCGCCAGTTTACTCTCCAGTCGAAGCACCAGATTGGTTTGAGGTAGAAGAAGAAGAGCCAGGCATCTTCCGTGTGCGCGGTGACCGTGTTGAACGCGCAGCACGCATGACCTATTGGGAACATGGTGATGCTGTACGTTACTTCCAACGCATTCTAGAAGCGATTGGGGTGCATAAAGAACTGCGGAAAGCAGGTATTCAAAATGGCGACACTGTCGTGATTGATGAATACGAACTCGAATGGGTCGAGTAAAACAACGGATTGGAGTCTTTGGTGGGACATTTGACCCGCCGCACTATGGTCATCTCATCTTGGCGCAAACTGCTGCTGAGCAACTAGAGCTTGATCATGTGCTCTGGGTTCCTGCTGGGCTAAATCCTCTCAAAGCTGGCAAAAATATTACATCAGTTGAGCAGCGTCTACGGTTAGTAGGCGCTGCTATTAGCGACAATCCAATGTTTTCATTGTCCACTGTCGATACTGAACGACCAGCACCGCACTACACAATCGATACACTGGGTATTATCCAAGCGCAATACCCTGACGCGGAATTGGTCTTTCTAATGGGTGGCGATTCGCTTGCTAGTTTTGCTCGCTGGCGTGCTCCAGATGACATTATTGATGTGGCTAGTCTGGGCGTTATGCGTCGTCCTAATGATGATGTTCCGTTAGCAGAACTCACCACATTGCTGCCTGCATTGCGTGACAGACTTAGTTGGATCGATGCTCCACTGATTGAAATCTCCGCAACAACATTGCGCCAGCGCACTGCGCAAAAACAAACAATTCGTTACTATGTCCCAGAGCTAGTTCAATTGCTCATTGCGGACTTTGGCCTTTACGCAACTAACAAATGAAAAAAAATGTAGTTCGTCAGACAGTGTTAAGTGCGCTGCTGCTGTGTTTTGTATTTGCAGTGATTGGATGTTCGGCGCCCGAGCCTGTTGCACCAACAGCAATTCCGGCAACTGAAGCGCCAACAGCAGACCCCTTGACTAAGCTAGAGCAAGTCCAAGAAAACGGTGTAGTGAAGTGCGGTGTATATCTTGACTATCCAGGGTTAGCGCATATTGATTATGACGGCGTCTATTCGGGTTTGGACATGGATATCTGTCGCGCAATAGCAGTGGCCATTTTCAATAATGCTGACGCCGTTGCTTTTGATGGTTTCGTGATGGGTGATGTCAGCGGGGCGCTGCTAACTGACGCTGTGGATATTGTGATGCACACGCCTAGGCCGCAATTGAGTATTGAAGACCCTGCAATTGGCTATGCTCAATCTACATTTGTGTCAGGTGCCGGAATGTTAGTTGGTGCAGATTTTGAAGGGTGGTCAAGTCTCAACAATGTACCAACATGCGCATTGCCAGTTGGTGATTTTGAGCCGCAGCTTGATCCGCTTTTCGTAGCTGATGGTGATCAGGATTTAGATCTTGAGTATATTGGTGAATGGCCGCGATTGTATGAACGCTTCAATATCGGAGAATGTAAAGCTCTTATTCTGCCGCGCCCGATGCTAATTGAAGCACGGCGGCAAATGTCTGCTGCGCAACCAAGCAAAATATTGCCTCTCACGTTTGATTTGCAGCCTGTTGGTCCAATTGTGGCAACACGTGATGCGGACTGGGTTACGCTCGTCAACTCAGTCATCTCTTGTCTCCAGTCGTCCGATTCGAATGTGTCTTTTTCTACAGTTGATTTACCAACTACAACCTGTGAGCAGATTCAGACAGGCGTGGGGTCTTATGCCGAGATTTACAGCCGCCATCTCGGTCCAGAGACCCAAAATCCACTGCCTGTTGCTGAAGAAATTGCAAATTAGCCGTAATCCTGACAATAATATTGAGCACTTTTAGTAAGTATTGGGTTGTCGAAACGGTATAGTTTCCATATAATGCTCCGGTAGGAATACGATTGGCTAACGATCATATTCCTTTTCGTTAACTATTTGTGATAAATAAAATTCCTCGGAGGAGATCAATATGAATCGCAAGTCAATTCTTTTTGTTATGGTTGCTGCAGCATTTGCAGTATTCCTAACTGCATGTGGCGGTGGCGCTGCAGCAGAATTGCAAGCACAAGTTGCTGACCTACAAGGTCAATTGGAAGCTGCTCAAGCCCAAGTTGAAGAAGCTAACGGCATGATCGAAGCAGCAAAAGCAGAAGCAGCAGACGCAGTTGCAGCAGCTGCAGACGCAGCTACCGCAGCAGCAGATGCAGACCCAGTAGCTGTTACCTTTGAAGGTGGTGGCGACACATTGGCAGCTGTTCAAGCTCGCGGTACCTTGAAGTGTGGCGGTAACGCTAACTTGCCAGGTTTCGGTTTCTTGGATCCAGACACCAACGAATTTAGTGGTTTCGACGTAGACTACTGTGGCGCTATCGCAGCAGCAGTTTTGGGTGACTCTTCAGCAATTGAAATTACCCCAACCACCGGTACCACCCGCTTCCCAACCTTGCAATCTGGTGAAGTTGACGTTCTGATCCGTAACACCACCTGGACGATCAGCCGTGACACCAGCCTCGGTTTCGACTTTGCACCAACCACCTTCTTTGATGGTCAAGGTATGATGGTTCGCGCTGACAGCGGCATCGCAAGCTTGGAAGACATGGAAGGCGGTACAGTTTGTGTACAAGCTGGTACCACCACTGAAAAGAACTTGGCTGATGTATTCCGCGCTAAGGGCATCACCTATGAAGCTAAGGTCTTCCCAGACAATCCATCAACCACCGCAGCATACGACGAAGGTTCATGTGACGGTTTGACCACTGACAAGTCAGGTTTGGCTTCAATCAAGGCAACCTCATTGAGCGACGGCGATGCACACATGATCTTGGACGAAACCATGTCTAAGGAACCACTCGGTCCAGTTACCCGCCACGGCGACAACAACTGGGGCGACATCGTGATGTGGGTTGTGAACTGCACCATCCAAGCTGAAGAATTCGGTATCACCTCCGCTAACGTAGATGACTTCTTGACCAGCGACAACCCAGGTCACTTGAACCTGTTGGGTGTTGAAGGTGAATTGGCTCAAGCATTGGGTCTTGCAAACGACTTCTGCTACCAAGTCATCACACAAGTTGGTAACTACGGCGAAATTTACGACCGCAACTTGGGTCCAGACACTCCATTGGGTCTTGGCCGTGGTCCTAACGCTCAATACTACGATGGTGGTTTGATTTACGCTCCACCATTCCGCTAAGCCGTTAGCACTGTCTGATTTCAGACAAAATTGACTAAGAACAGCCCAGTTGCTCAGTGCAGCTGGGCTGTTTCTTTTAACCAAGTAGTGAAGTCAAAGTAATTGGTTAAGTGGCTGAATCTTCTAAGAGTTTGACGACAAAAACCGCCCAATTTAGGCATTAGAACCGATGGAAGTGACTTCTAACTTGTGTCTATCGTCTAGTCGGTGTACTATTCTGTGTCCGTGGTTATGGTTTGGTTTCACAGCCTAACCGTTAACCATCAATGGGGTAAACGTGAAGGAAAGGACATGTAACGTTGGTTTTGGGCCAATGTATCCTCTGCTTTGCTCCGCTACTCATATAAAAAAGGTGTGTTGTTGCCTATGGAAAGTAATTCAGGTATTTCTAATATTTTTGCGAAGCTATTTGACATTCGCGTATTAGGAGTCATTGCACAAATTGTTGGGGCGATTGTTGTCGCGCTGACAGTCTCTTGGTTTGTTGGCAATGTTGCTGGCAACTTAGAGTCGCTTGGGGAAGCACAATTCATCTGTGAAGATGGGACAGTTGCTTACCGCTGTGCCTATGACTTCATGGACTCTGCTGCGCAGTTTGATGTTGCTGAAACATCCTTTGGGATGTCTTATGACAATAGTGACTCTTACTGGCGCGCAATTGGGGTGGCTGCTGTCAACACTATTCGGGTCACAATTATTGGTTGTATTTTGACAACCATTCTGGGGACATTGGTAGGTATTGCGCGGCTTTCTAAGAACTGGTTAGTGGCAAACGTGTCTAAGTGGTATGTTGACCTCTTCCGGAACACACCACTGGTGCTACAACTAGTTTTTATTTATTTTTCTTTCTTCTTGGCGCTTCCCAGTATTAAAGAGGCGGCAGAGAATAGTAACTACGTTTTCCTCAGTAATCGTGGGATTAACTACCCATCACTTGTTCCAACTGAATCTTTCCGTGTACTAGCCATTTTTATTGGCTTGGGACTTATTTTGGCCTATGCCATTTGGCTCGTGTTAGGACGCCGTGAAGAACGCTTAGGCGGGACCACAAATCGTGCGATTTGGGCGCCGGTTTCGTTACTGCTCTTCGCAGTTGTCGGTTGGTTCGTTGCGAATGCCTCAGCTGCTGGCAATCAAGTGATGTTGGTCAACAATGCGAGTGGTATTACTGGACTGGATAATGTGTCTCAAGTCGTCGCGGATCGCTTCGGTGTTGAGATTGCAGATTTAGGCGGTATTCAAGCGCAAGTAGATGCGGGCGATATTGACCAGAAAACTTTCAAAGACGGACGACTTAACGTCTGTGCCGCTCGGGGCTCACTCGAAGCCGCCAACATTGACTCAGAATTACGCGCTTTAGCTATTCCATATAGCATTTCGCGCGTGAAAGATGCTGACAAAGCTTTCCAGGACTATGCTGCTGGAAAATGTGATGTGCTTGCGGCAGAACAAGGCTTTATCAATGAGATGAGCGCTACGCTAGAAGACGCAACTTCATTTTCAATTGTAGGTATCCCTGAACGCCCACTCCGCTTGTCATTAGCCAAACTAGAAGGCTTGAACTTTGCTGGCGGCGGCAAGATGACCCCTGAATTCGCTGCAATTCTAATTGGTCTTGTCTTGAATACAGGTGCCAGCGTTGGTGAAATTGTGCGGGCTGGTATTCAAGCTGTCTCAAAAGGGCAAACAGAAGCTGCGCGGGCAATTGGCCTCTCAGAAGGTCAACGTCTACGCTTGGTGGTATTGCCACAAGCGCTGCGTGTGATTATTCCACCGCTTACAAGTAGTTATCTCAATCTGGCGAAGAACTCGACGCTTGCGCAGATTGTGGCGTTCCCAGACTTCTGGACAGTGATCTTTACCACTATCAACCAATCTGGGCGTGCAATGCAAGGGATGTTGCTGACAATGTTGTTCTACCTCACGCTCAGCCTCATTATTTCTGCATTCTTGAACTGGTACAACCAACGCGTGAAGTTGGTCGAACGCTAAAGGAGATTTAGAAATGACTGTTACTCAACCACCACGTCGTTTTAATCTCGGCATGTTTATCCGAGAATATTTCTTTAGCAGTTGGTTTTCGCCATTTTGGTTGGCGTTCTTAGCGTACGTTACCGTTAGATTCACTATCAATCGGTTGGCTGTTGCGCCAATTGCAACCATCATTATTCTGCTCATTTGGATCGGCACGCTCGGTTGGATGATCAATGCAGATATGAGCCGTAATCACAATTCGCGTACATATTGGCTCAAAGAGAATATGTACAACTCGGTCACCAATGTCTTGGTGTCATTGCTGATTGTGCTTATGTTGTCTGGGATTGTCATTCAGCTTTGGAACTATGGCGTTGTTCGCGCGTCTTGGACTGATGTCCCGTTAGGTATCGATGAACGTATTCCAGTTGATGAATTCAATGTGGAAGGGGTCGACTTAGCGCTCTTGGAAGCTGGCGAAAGTGTCTCTATTCCATTTGAGCAAAATGGCCTAGGTACGGACATTCGCGAATATAAGTACAAGATCGATAGCGCCAACCCTGATGTTGTTATTAGAAGTGAAGAATATATCTACCTTGGGCGTAATCTCTTCGGTGACGAAGCAGGGGCAAACTGGGGTGCAGTGCGCGACAACTTCGCGAACCTCATGGTATTCCGCTTCAAAGAATATTCACCACGATTGTGGGCTGCGTTAGCGATTATTGCAGCATTAGCTGTCTTCTCTGTTCTTGTCACACGGGTGCTAGATCCGGAATCTAACCCTGATGATGATGTAGATGAAATCTATGTGCCTGGTCAGAATTCACAGCAGCTGTCAATTTGGCGCTTGTTGATGAATTTCCTATGGTTGCTGTCTCCATTTGTAATTTGGAAACTGCTCCTCGGGTCAACGATGTCAGGCATGATCAACATTATTGCTGGTGCAATTATGTTGTTTGTGACGCTTTACATCGTGTTGTACCGCCGCCAAACCATCAACGTGACTTTGCTAGGCTGGATCGCAAGCGGCTGGCTAATTTTCGGCCTGTTGATTGCGCCACTCTTCTCTATTGCGTTGCGGGGCTTACTCCAAGGCGCAGGCATGGGAGTTGTGGGGAGTATTAACCTGACTACAGGACTTGTGATCTTTGGACATATTGTCTTTGGTCTATTGTTCCTTTACAACTTTGTCTTACCATTCTTCAATGGTGGCCCGCGCCCAGAATTCAAACTAGGTAACGGTGGCTGGCTCATCTTGGCTTGGTTAGCGGTGCTAGCATTACGCCAATTTACGCCAGAAATTGCACAAGCTATTTTCTTTATTGACTACGAAGCCATTGAAGTTGTTGACCCAGACCAAACGTGGGGTGGGTTGCTCTTGAGTGTGATCATTGCGTTGTTCGCAATTGTGGTGTCATTCCCAATGGGTATTTTGCTGGCAATGGGGCGTCGGAGTGAAATCAATGGTGTGCCATGGTGGCTTACCTATCCATTGGCAGGTTTAGCTGCAATCTGGTTCTTTGCAACATCTACACCGGAGCTTTTCGCGACATCTCGTAATTGGTTTGAGAGCGTGTTGGCATTCTGGCCAATTGTCATCATCCTATTGGCATTTGCGTTACAACGCGCGTTTGACGGTAATGTGCTAGCAGCATTTAGCACCATGTTCATTGAAATGGTTCGTGGTGTACCGATGATTACGATTATTTTCTTCGCAATCATCTTTGTGCCGCTCTTCTTGCCACCTGGAACTGAAATTAACCAGACGTGGCGGGTGATGGCTGGCTTTACGTTCTTCTCCGCTGCTTATTTGGCCGAGAACGTACGTGGTGGGCTGCAAGCGCTCAGCAAAGGGCAATATGAAGCTGCAGATGCTGTCGGGCTAAGTGGCTTCCAAAAATATGCATATATCATTATGCCGCAAGCGCTTCGGGCAGTAATCCCAGCGATTGTCGGGCAATTTATCGGGTTGTTCAAAGATACATCCCTTGTATTCTTGGTTGGTCTGTTCGACCTATTGGCAGTTGCCAATAACATTAGCGGTCAACCAGACTGGATCAACGTGCGTACCGAACCTTACCTGCTCTTAGCAGTGATCTTCTTCTTCGGTAGCGCCATCATGGCAGGATATAGCCGACGTCTCGAAGCACAGTTAGGCGTTGGAGAAAGATAGGAATTGGCGATCAGCTGTTAGCCAGTAACCAGTAGCTTGCGTAAACAAAACCAAGCTGCTGGCAGAACGCTGACCGCTGAAAGCTCCTAAAAGGAGACATTCAATGACAGTAGTAGAAAAAGAACTCGGACCAGAAATGGTTGTATGTAAAGATGTCAATAAGTGGTATGGCGACTTCCACGTATTGAAAGGGATTGACGTTACCGTCCGTGAAGGCGAAGTGATTGTTATTTTGGGTCCATCAGGGTCTGGGAAATCTACGTTTATTCGCTGTATCAATCGCTTGGAAGAGCACCAACAAGGCCAAATTGTTGTGGATGGCACCGAGCTTACGCACGACATTCGTAACATTCAAGAAATTCGACGCGAAGTCGGCATGGTGTTCCAACAGTTTAACTTGTTCCCACACCTCACCGTGATCGATAACGTTACGTTGGCGCCGATCAATGTTCGCAAATGGTCACGTGAAAAAGCAGAAGAAGTTGCCATGCGCTGGCTAGACCGTGTCGGTATTCCAGAACAAGCACAGAAATATCCGGGTCAATTGTCTGGTGGTCAGCAACAACGTGTTGCAATCGCGCGGGCATTGGCAATGGAACCAAAAATCTTGTTGTTTGATGAACCAACCTCTGCACTTGATCCTGAAATGATTAAGGAAGTGCTCGACGTAATGCGTGACCTCGCTAAGCAAGGCTACACCATTATGGCTGTGACGCACGAAATGGGCTTTGCGCAATCTGTAGCTGACCGCATTCTTTTCTTCGATGAAGGGAAAATTGTGGAAGAAAACACACCAGCGAACTTCTTTACGAATCCGAAAGAAGAACGCACCAAGTTGTTCCTTTCACAAATTCTCAACCACTAATCTGAGACTATTCTCAAAGCGGGGCTCTAAACAACCTTTGGTTGCAGTCAGAGCCCCGCTTTGTATTTAACTAGATGTTCACAGGTGTGTTGAATAAGGGATAATGGCATTATGCAGATTGCGATTGACGCTAGCCGAATAACGGTTGCTCGCCGTACTGGCACCGAGAACTACGCTTTGCAGCTAACGCGAGCATTACTTGAACTCGGCTCATCACATCATTGGCGTCTGTACTTTCGCGACCAACCTGCGCCAGATTTACTTCCAAGTACAAATAACTACTCTATTCATGTTGAAACGCCAACGCGACTATGGACGCATCTGGGCTTGGCGCGCGGGCTAAAACGAGATATGCCTGCCGGTGTGTTCATTCCGGCCCATGTGCGTCCCTATTTTTGTCCAGTGCCTGCAGTGGTTACAGTCCATGACCTTGGATATGCACATTTCCCAGACGCGCATCCTAAACGCCAACGGCGCTACTTAGATTGGTCCACACGGCGTAATGCAGATAAGGCTCAGCATTTGCTTGCTGATTCGCATGCAACCAAAGCTGACTTGCAGCGTTTCTATAAAACGCCTGCTGACAAAATTAGTGTGGTCTATCCGGGCTTTGATCCAACAGCATTCCAAACCGATACAAAGCCAGCTATTCTGCCGAACTTGCCCGCTCGCTATTTACTGCATGTTGGCACTATTCAACCGCGCAAGAACTTAGGACGCTTAATCAATGCAATGCATCGCTTGCGCCAACATCCAGATTTACCGCGTTTGGTGTTAGCTGGTCGACAAGGCTGGCTGAGTGACCCCATTTTGCAGAAAATTGATGAACTGAAGTTGCAAAACCACGTGCAAGTACTTGATTACGTGCGAGATGAAGACTTGCCTGCGCTGTATCAAAATGCAATGGCATATGTGTTCCCATCCTTGTTTGAAGGCTTTGGATTTCCGGCCTTAGAAGCGATGGCGAGTAATGTCCCCGTAATTAGCTCAGACGGTGGTTCACTACCTGAAGTCG
>JAHDBS010000022.1:11545-24629 GCA_020630225.1 Anaerolineales bacterium
ATGGCGAGTAATGTCCCCGTAATTAGCTCAGACGGTGGTTCACTACCTGAAGTCGTTGGCGATGCCGCGTTGGTCTTCCCAGCTGAAGATGAAGATGCGCTCGTCGCGGCAATTCTGCGTTTACTTGCTTCGTCTGATTTACAGTCGCAGCTTGTTGAGAAAGGTCAGCAGCAAATCCAGCGTTTTACATGGGAAAAAGCAGCGCAGGAGACGTTGGTAATTTTAGAGCAGACGTTTGCTTAGCGTGTGCCAATAAGCGTTGCTACAGTAAAATTACGATCAATGAAAACGCTGTCTATTCTCAATGTGCCTGTTCATGATGTCACTTATAACGAAACACTAGATTTGTTTGGTGACTACATTGCGTCAGGTAACTATCATCAAATTTGTACAGTTAATCCGGAATTTGTGATGGCTGCCAACCAACAGCCTGAATTTATGCATGTGTTGCAGAATGCATCGCTTTGCTTGCCAGATGGTCAAGGGCTGTTGTGGGGGGCAAAGCTGCGCGGTCATGTCTTGCGCGAACGCGTTGCTGGCTCAACAATGATGTATAAACTTGCAGAGCGGGCGGCACAAGAAAACTGGCGCGTCTTTTTGCTAGGCGCGGCTGACGGGGTGGCTGGACAGACGGCGTCAATCTTAGAAGCGCGCTACCCAGGGTTTAATGTTGTTGGGACTTGGAGTGGAAGCCCATCTGAAGAAGATGCGCCTGGGATTGTGCAGCTTATTAAGCAATCCCGTGTACAGGTCCTGCTTGTGGCATATGGTGCCCCAAAGCAAGACCTGTGGATTTATAAATATCGGAATGAGATGAAGGTGCCGGTCATGATGGGCGTTGGCGGTAGCTTCGACTTTGTAACCGGAATTGCTACGCGCGCACCAGAATGGGTTCAGAATCTAGGACTTGAGTGGCTGCATCGGCTCATCAAAGAACCCTGGCGTTGGCGCCGGATGCTAGCACTTCCCAAATTCGCACTCCGGGTGATGCTCAGCAAAGACAGTGTTCGCAGCGACGCGTAATCTTTAGCCTGTATTCTTCAACCCCGCTGCAATCCCATTAATGGTGAGCACCATTGCATTGCGGATCTTGCGTGCTTTTTCGCTCGATTGATCGTCAATATTCTGTAGTCGACGTAGTAACTCTACCTGAATGTAATTCAGCGGGTCCACATAAGGGTTGCGTAGTTCCACACTGCGCTGTAGCCCGGGATCACGATCCATAAGGCGCTTGGTGCCAGTAATCTTCAATACCATTTCTTTGGTTAGATCATATTCCGCTTTGATACGCGCATACGTCTCTTGTGCCATCTCTTGGTCTGGCACAAGGCTCGCATATAGCTTGGCAATGCCCATATCTGCTTGTAGCAGGGAAAGCTCGGCATTGTCAAGAATAGCTTGGAAAAACGGCCAGCCAGCATACATTTCTTGTAATAGTTCTAACGACACATTGTTGCTTAGGCCACTACCCAGGCCGTACCAACTTGGCAAGTTGTAACGGCTTTGCATCCATGAAAATACCCATGGAATTGCGCGGATGTTAGTCACTTTGAGTTTGCTGTCTGTACCGCGTTTAGCTGGTCGAGAGCCAATATGCAATCGATTGATTTCCATTAGAGGCGTTGCATACTGCCAGTATTCCATAAAGCTTGGCGTGTCATACACTAAGCCACGATATGTTTCGCGCGCCTTGCCTGCCATCTCTTCCATTGCGCTTTCCCAGTTTGCATCAATGCCTTCAGCTTTGGGGTTATACATTGGGGATAGCAAGACTGCATTCACAATTTGTTCGAGATGACGCCGGGCGAGTTTGGGGGTTGCGTAGCGCGCGCTAATGACTTCACCCTGTTCCGTGACACGGAAACGACCACTAATACTGCCCGCAGGCTGCGCTAAGATGGCGCGATTTGCAGGACCACCACCACGGGCAATTGTGCCGCCACGACCATGGAACAACGTGAGTTTGACATTTTCTTCATAGCAGGTCTTGGCAATGGCAGACTGCGCTTTGTATAACCCCCAATTTGCTGTCAAGAAACCGCCATCTTTATTGCTGTCAGAATAACCAATCATGATCATTTGCTCATTGTTGCAACCTTCAAGATGCTTGCGATATAGCGGTAAATTGAAGAGTTCAGTGAGCACGTCAGGTGCGTTGATGAGATCTTGAATAGTCTCAAAAAGTGGCACAACCTGTTGGCCTTCTAAACAGTTATTCCATTTTGCTAACAGCATGACGGCTAAAAGGTCGGCAACCGTTTGTGTCATTGAAATAATGAATGGACCAGTTAGTTCGCGACCATATAGCTCACGCGTACGTGCTAATAGTGCAAATAATCGCCAAGTCTTGGTGGTCATCGGCGTAATGCCTGCAGTACGCGCAATTTCAGGTGAGTCGCCTTCTAGTTGTTCAATTAGTAACGCTTGGCGTTCCTTAGAAGACAACGCCATGAAGTCATTACAGATCCCCAAACCGCGTAATAGTTCTGCAACAGTTTCGTTGACTACACCAGAGTCTTCTCGTAAGTCGAGTTTTGCAGCGTGCAATCCAAAAATATCGAATTGCTTTTGAACGGGACTTACTTGGACGTCTGCAATTTGGTTTGGTAAAGCGTCGCTAATGACAGCTAGAAGGCGCCGGAACTCTTCAGCATCCACCTTTGTTTCAACAACATCTTCAGACAATAAGTTCGCGCGCATATCTACACGGCTAGCTTTTACTAAGTCTTGTGCGAGCAGGGCGATGGCTAAACGAAAAGGTTCGTTTGGGTAGCGGGCTTCCATGAATGCAACGTGCTCGGGAAGCGGTCGGCGTGCGTCAAGCCACTCAATGAGCTCAGCTGGCGGTTCGAGACGACGAGTGGTCATGCTCAACCGGCGGGCTAAGTCTTGAAGCGACCGCCGATGCTTTTCAACGGCTAACCCACGATGCAAGCGGAGCGTTTCCGCAGTGATTTCTGGCGTAACAAATGGATTGCCATCACGGTCACCACCCATCCAAGAGCCAATTTGTAACCACGGATGCGAGATACGTAATTCAGGATAAGACTCAGCTAGGCTTTCGTCCAAAATGCGGTAGATATCGGGGATTACTTCCCAGAACACCGAGTCGACGAAAAATAGTCCGGTCCGAACTTCGTCCGTTACCTCTGGTTTGGCCATGCGTTGACGGCCTGTCATCCATACGCCTGTGATTTCTGCAAATAAGGTTTGCTTTGCGAGGTCGGTTTCGCGTGGGGTGAGTTGGCTACTGCTGATTTCTTCTAATAAGCTGAAGATCCGATTTAGCTTACTAAGAATAGTCCGGCGCTTAGCTTCAGTTGGGTGGGCAGTCAGGACAAGCTCAATGTTGAGGTTGCGCAATAAGTATGCCATCTGCGCATCACTTACACCGCGCGCTTTCAATAACTCAATGGCGGCAGGAATAGACTCTGCGACCGGGGCCGGGTACTGATCGCGTTCACGCTTTGACAACCGTTTGATGCGGTGGTGATCTTCAGCGAGGTTGACCAGATCAAAGTAGAGCGCGAAGGCTGCGGAAACAGCGCGAGCGTCTTCAGCAGACAAGGCCCGCACAGCACTAGTGAGCCGTGTAGACGCACCATTTTCGCCAGCCCGCCGTGCTTTTGCAAGCTTACGAATGCGTTCCTCAGTTTGAAAAAGCGTGTTTGATTCTTGGTCTGAGATGACTTCGCCAAGCGTGTCACCTAATAAGCGGATGATTTCGGATAATTCCATATAGTCAACTGTAAAGGGTAGAAAAAGCCACCGAGCTAATGCAGCATTTGGACTGCGTTTGTTCCCCATATTGATTATATGGCGCTCCGCTAATTAGCCATTCGTAGAGGTAGTGGAAATTGCGTGTAATTTCGTCGTACAATGAAAACAGAGTCACATGGTGACACCCACTAAACGCGATCCAATTACATCTTTTTGCAAAATTATGGAACGACCAGATTTATCGACCGTTGATCCGTCAGTGTTAGCCTATATTGAATATTTAGAAGCTAATGCCAAGAAGCCAAAGAAAGCAGTTTCTGCGCCGGCACTTGAACCATCAGAACCGCCAACAACGATGCAAGTGATTACCCTCACTCAGCAAGACGTGGCCAAACGGACAGCACGGCACCTTTATGGCAGGCAGCGACGCGCAGGAATGGGCATCTTCGACATTGACACCGATGAAGCTGATCCACCAAAGCTCATGGCCGTTGCGGATGAAGATTCAACGCTCCTAATTGTGACCTCACAAGCCAAAGCTTATCGGTTGGCGGTTGCAGATATCACCAGCGCTGAAGTGCGTGCTCGCGGGACCAGCGTTCGTGACCTTCTAGCGTTGCCAGATGACGAGCAAATTGTGGCAATGGTGCCAGACAGTAGCGGGGCCTATTTCACGGTTGTGAGTGAACGTGGTTTTGTGCGTTCATTGCCTAAACATCTAGTGAGTGAACGCATGCAGCAAGGGATGGCTTTGTACAATCTGCGTGAAGGTGGCCCGGCGGCAGCCGCATGTCGCAACAATGGTGATGAATCACTATTTATCGCGACCCGTGAAGCGAAGGCAATCCGCTTTGCAGCACGGACAGTGCCCGCATTTGGTGCCCAAGGCATTCGGCTGACAAGTGAAGACAAAGTGATTTCGATTACACCATGTGGTCCGAAAGAAGGCGTCTTTTTACTTGGCGAAGATGGGAAAGGGACTGTACGGCTCATGACCGGCTTTTCTGCTAATAAAGCGCCTGGTGCCGGCGGCAAAGTTGCCCTCAAGGCTGAAAAGTTAGTGGGTGCAATGCGCGCAAGTGACAAGGATGATATATTCATTATCTCGCGCCTAAGTAAGTTAATCCGTTTTCAAGCAGCAGAAATTCCTCAAAAAGAAGGGGTGGTGCAAGGCGTGAACTGTATGGCTTTACGTGCTGATGAGTGCGTTGCGTTTACAGTAACGAGTGTGCCTCCTGCAACAAATTAGGTGTCTAAGCGTATATAGATCTAGAGTAGGGTAATACTTGGCGACTGATCATTGCCAAAGAAGTATTGCGCTAACTGTTAGTGGAGTAGGTAATGACAGATCGAACGCAATGTGAAGCAACAACCAAACGTGGCACGCAATGCCGCAATAGAGCAATCAACCACGGTAGCTACTGCCGTGTGCATCATGTTCAGCAAGACTGGGATGCACGCAAGCTGAATTTGCAGAATGAATTGCAAGCGCTTGTGGGGGAACTCAACACGTTCACCTCTAACTTAGAAAAGAATGTGAACCCGTGGCAAAACCGCATTAATGTGCGGCCACCAAAAGATGTCTGGCACAACGTTCGTGCTCGGATCGATGAAACCGCGGTTGGTGAACTATTTGATCAAGACACATGGGAAGGCGTTTCCGAATACGTCAAAATTGCCGTAGAAGAACGCACAGAAGAAATAGCTGAGCGCTTCCGTCGGCATTAGTGCTGCGCGCTTTATAAATCGCTAAGCTTTCCGAAGTATCATAAAGCGACCTACCGATTAGGGTGGGTCGCTTTTTTATTACACACACGCTAACAATACTTGATGTTACAAACTGCTGAACCAACACCACTACTAGATAAAGAACTTCGTTGGGATGTTTGGGATCTAGTAAGCATTACTGCTGCTACCTTAGTTGTCTTGACCATTGCATCAGGTTTGGTCCTGATCCTTGTTCTGTTAGCGATGGGCGATGTAGAGAGCCTTTCTTCAATCGTCGATGGCACAGTAGATAGCGATGCGCTTTTAGAAAATACTTGGATCGTTATTGGATTAGCTTCGCTCAATTTCTTTGCCGTTGTATTCGTGGTCCCGCTTGTGATGTGGATTCGGGGCAAGCTAAGCTGGGATCTACTCGGGTTTCGACGCTTTTCGCTATGGTGGTTGGTGCTTATGCCAATAATCTTTGCGGTGTTATACCCAATAGTGAATTTAGTTGTGACGGGTCTGCAACAATTGCTGTATGGTGGCATCGATTCTTGGCAAATGGATATGTTCTTGCCCGAAGGGTTTGATTGGTCCCTAGCGCTAACGTCTGTTTTTGTCTTAGGCGTGCTCGTGCCAATCGGAGAAGAAATCATCTTCCGCAGTATGTTGTACCGCTGGCTACGCGACAAATGGGGTGTTACCGTCGGCGTGATTGTGAGCTCTATCGTATTCGGTTCGCTGCACATCAGCACAGCGGGTAACCATGTCTATGCTATTGAATTCACGGTAGCAATTGGGGTGACCTTGATTGGGGCCGTGCTTGCCCTTGTTTACGAATACAGCGGTTCAATTTGGACAGCAATTTTGATGCACATGGCACAGAACACGATTGGTGTTGCTGCTGGGTTCGCTGCGCTGTATTTTGGATTGAGTTTATGAGTATTCCAACTGATGTCACGCAGTACCACTACGCGGACGGCCAACTCTATTGTGAAGGCGTTGCGCTCGCAGACTTAGCCGCCCGCTATGGTACGCCGCTGTATGTTTACAGCAAGCAAGCGCTCATAGAAAAAGTCGCTGAACTGAAGCAATCGTTGGCGCCTAATGGGCACGCTTGTTATGCAGTCAAAGCAAATCAGACGCTGGGAATTTTGCGGCTTTTTGCAGAGAGTGGGCTTGGCGCAGATGTGACAAGCGGTGGGGAGTTATACCTCGCGCTCAAAGCAGGATTTGCGCCAAACAACATTTTGTATTCTGGAGTTGGCAAGACTGACGCAGAATTACGATTTGCAGTCGAGTCAAAGATTCGCGCTATTCATGTTGAGTCGGAGCCAGAGCTCACGCGTATTGAAGCAATTGCGGCTGAGACTGAACAAGTCATCAATATTGGCGTACGGGTCAATCCAGACATTGATGTACCCACACATCCTTACATCAGCACAGGTGCCAAGGAGCATAAGTTTGGTGTGCCGCCTACGCAAGCGTTGCAAATGTTGCTGCATGCAGCACAGTCACCTTGGCTAAATCCGGTGGCGATTGCTAGTCACATCGGGTCGCAAATCCTAGCGCTTGCGCCTTATGCCGCTGCTGCTGACTTTCTTGTTGGGATGGCAACAGAACTGCGCTCCATGGGCATTACGCTAGATTACGTAGATGTTGGTGGAGGAATTGGAATTAGCTATGCCGGACAAACCCCAATTTCGATTGGCGCCTGGTTCGAGACAATTCAACAGCCAGTTGCTGAAGCGGGTTTCACGCTAGCCGTAGAACCTGGACGTTCGCTGGTTGGGCCTGCGGGCGCATTGCTAACCAAGGTGACGTTTGTCAAAGACAATGGCTATAAAAAGTTTGCAATTACAGATGCTGGTATGAATGATTTACTACGCCCAACGTTGTATCAGGCGAAGCATCCAATTGTTCCTGTATTTGAAAGCGAGGGCAATATCAATGACTATGATGTTGTTGGGCCAATTTGTGAAAGTGGTGACTTTTTAGCGAAAGAGCAGGCGTTGCCAAATGTTGTGCAAGGGGATTTACTGTGTGTGTTACAAGCCGGTGCCTACGGATTTGCAATGGCATCTAACTACAATGGACGCTTGCGACCAGCAGAGGTACTAGTTGCAGGTGACCAAGTGACTGTGTTACGTCAACGGGAGACGTATGCAGATTTGTTACGACTTCAATAGTTATTCGCTGCAAGTCGCGGTTGCGGCATAGTCATCGAGCGGCTGCTGCAGCGTTGCCTCAATGTCAATGAGTTGGATCGCTAGCTCATTGCGTTTGACAACAAAGTGTTTACCGTCTGGAGCCCAGCTAACAGGTACAACGTGATCTAGTGGGATTGCGGCGATGACACACCGTTGCTCGATGTCAAAAATCTTGGCATTTAGGGTATCGAAGATACCATCCCGAAACACGAAATATTTTCCATCAGGTGACCAACTCGCAGCGCCAATCAAGTCGCCTTCAACAAGGTTGAATTGCTCACGGGTGCTGATGTCAATCGCTACGATTTGACGTAAGGCACCCGGGTTTTGCAAAAAGAAGACCAACAAATCTCCGTTTGGCTGCCACTCCATGCAGCAAGGCTGTTGCCACCACAAAATCCCCGTTAGGAACTCAAAGGTCCATTCTGCCTGACTGCGATCTACGACAAGTACTTCGCCGTTATGGGCAAAAAATGCGAGCTTATTGTCATCATCCGAGAACGCAGGCATAAGTCCTTCCACGAAGGGATATTCCACATTTTCTCGCATGTCATAAATGTAAATCGTTTTGTCGCGTGAGAAAGCAAACTGATTTTGCGTTGTAGACCGTACTAAGCGCGAGTCTTTTTGCATGCCCAAAATTGGCAGCTCGCGGCGTTTCTCAGTTTCCGTGTCATAGAGCATGACAGTAAGGTCACGTTCATTGAAAAGAAGTAACTCTTTTGGGTCTTGCTCCCAAGAAACGAATGGAAAAGGAAGTTCTAAGGTGCGGGTAACTGGCACTAGCTGAGTAGATGCTTGCTCAGTTTGACAAGCGGCTAGGAACAAACCTAGGCTGCCGAAGGTAAGAATTAGAACTAAACGTTTGCACAGCGTGTATAGCACAGTGTCCGGATTCTAACAGGTGCAGGATCAAAGACTAGGGTACAATCTGCCCGTTTTTATGACCACTAAACAACAAACACCCGATGGCCATATAGTGGACACTGTGCCTGATCGTTTAGAGACGGCAGAAATGCAGCGTACTGCCCGTGCAGCTGGCATTATTGCGTTTGGCAACATCACTTCAAGAGTGTTGGGTCTGGTGCGTGACACTGTCAAGTCCTCATTTTTTGGGGCAACAGGCTTAGTAAGCGCCTTTGACTTAGCAACCAAAGTGCCGATGATGTTCTTTGACCTGCTCGTAGGGGGGATGGTCAGTTCAGCCTTGGTGCCGGTGTTCAGTGAATATAGCAAGCCCGAGAATCGGGATGAGCTTTGGCGTGTCGCGAGCTTTTTGCTTAGCATCGGCGTGATTGCGCTCACGTTACTGACTCTGATTGGTGAAATTTTTGCACCACAAATTGCTTACATCATTGGTGGTGGTCTAAACGAAGAGACATTGCAATTGACCACGCAATTGTTGCGCATCACTTTGCCGGCAATTGTGTTCCTCAATGTCGCGGGTATTTTGTCTGCGCTGCTATATGCGCTCAAACGCTTTACGTTACCCGCGTTCAATTCTGCTATTTTCAATCTTGGCATAGTCATCGCCACGTTTGCCTTCGCGCGTTCGATGGGCATCCATGCGATGGCGATTGGTTTGCTAAGTGGTGCAATTTTGCAGGTCATTCTGCAACTGCCGGGTTTGCGTGACGCAAAACTGATCCCCGTCTTCGACTGGCGGCACCCCGCATTGCGCAACATTGCGCGCCTCTACTGGCCAATTTTGCTGGGACTAATTGTAGATATTGTTAGTCGTACGCTGTCTTATCGCTTGGCAACGGAGACGGGTGACCAAAGCGTGGCGTGGATGGGCTATGCAACCACGCTGATGCAATTCCCATTAGGCTTAACATCAACAGCGGTGGCAGTTGCAATTTTGCCAACCCTGTCACAACAGGCAGCTGATTCGGTAACAACGAAAAATAACACCGCGTTTCTGTCTACCTTAGCTCAGGGTATTCGGCTAGTGTTAGTGCTCATCATCCCAGCTACGTTTGGGATGTTCTTGTTGGCAAATCCAATTATCAAGCTCATTTTTGAGCATGGTAACTTCACGCCAGAGAGCACGCTTTGGACAACCATTGTTCTGCGGTATTACCTGATTGGTGTGATTGCTGCTGCGGTTGACTTATTATTTGTCAATGCTTTTTATGCGCGTCAGCAAGCATGGACGCCAGCACTCGTTGGCTTGGTTGGCGTGTTTGTCTATTTGATTGTTGCCTTTGGTCCATCTTTTTATCGTGGGATGCAGCTGACTGATCTGATGATTGCTAATGCGGTGCAACTGACATTTCACACCATTGTGATGTGGGTATTGTTGCACCGTGAAGTTGGGAGTTTACGTGGACATCATTTGACAAGCACAACAGCCAAAGCTGTTGGCGCGTCTATGGTGATGGTTGTTGTGGCATGGCTAACATGGCAAGCAGTGCTGCAATTGCCAATTACAGGCTTCTTATCCGAAGCGTTGCAAGTCATGGTGCCGGGGGCTACTGGTGCGTTGGCCTACTTCTTTTTGGCTAACTTTCTCAAGATTTCAGAGGTCAACCAAATCGTCGAGATTGTGCAACGCAAACTCAAACGCTAATTCCCGCTATAATTCCGCGGTTAGAGAAATTTGTTCGCGCCCGTGGCTTGCCACGGCTTAGTAAATTGTTCATCAATGTCTGAAAAACAGCAAAAAGGTCCAGCCGTCTCGCCGGACTTATATACAGAAGAATATTTCCGCAATGCCTGTGAAGGCTATGACGTTTTCAACGAAAGTGAAGGCGATCGTCTGTCGCGTCGGTTGGATGCAGGGTTTGCACTGGCTGAAGTGACGCCGGGCATGAAAGTGTTGGACGTAGGCTGTGGACGGGGTGAAATTTTGCGCCACTGTGCTCACCTTGGCGCTGACGCTTATGGCATCGATTATGCACCTGTAGCAGTACAGATGAGTAAAGAAGTCGTAGATGCTACCGACACCGATTCAGACACTGTCAAAGGGAAAATTGGTGTGGGGCAGGCAGATGCGAAGAATTTGCCATTCCCAAGCAACTACTTTGACCGCGTGTTGATGTTCGACGTTGTTGAACATTTATATCCGTGGGAGTTACACGAGTCGTTGCTTGAAATTTCACGTGTGATGAAGCCAAACGGAATGTTCATTGTGCACACTGCGCCAAACGTTTGGTATGACCGTTACGTTTATCGCTTTGTTCGCATGTTCCGCCGCCTGCAAGGTAATGGCGCTAACTATCCAAAAAACCCACGTGAGTTTATCGTAGAACATAATGCGCATGTCCATGTAAATGAGCAAAGCGGCTTGAGTATGTGGAATACATTGCGTAAAGCAGGGTTCAAAGGTCAAGTTTGGCTAGAAAGCCCGCCGCAAAACCGCGAAGAATCTGGGATTATGGCAGCAATGCGCTTTGTATTGTTTAAAATGCCACCGTTCCGCTGGTTCTTTGAACGTGAAGTGTTTGCGGTTGCACGGAAGAGCTAATGAGTAATGAGTAAGGTGTAAGCGCGTTCAGATATTGGCTTTTGAAGCAAGCCTTCGCGCGCCATAACCAAAATTACTCATTACACTTTACTCATTACAGATCCATGCGTGATAGAAGACGAGTAGACGAACTTTCAATTGAAGAGTTAGAGCAAGTCTTGCTGCTGCGCAAACGCGAAGCGCGTGAAAAGCGTTTACGGCGCTACCGTCGCACTGGTCGCGCAATTGACGCCGAAATTACTGGCGAAGCGTTTCAGCCCAAGTCTAAAGTGCGCACGCGCGTACAACGCGCCTTAGGTGCTGGATTATTAGTTGTCGAATGGGGCGCTGTTATTGGCGTGCTGGTCGTTGGCTGGTTTTTCTTTCAGCGCTGGCGTGACCTCAACACTCAAGCTCAACAAGAAATTGCTGCGGTTAGCAGTTCTATCCCTACGGTTGAACCAACGCCCATTATTGGGGCCATGGTATTGCCTAGTGGGCATACGCCCCCAACAAGCCCAGAAGGCGCGCAACCAAACTTCGAGCAAGAACTGCCCGCACATTTACGACCAATTGTTGCGGCTGCACCGCCCGTCGTATTGCCAACGCCAACACCTGCACCTGAACATGCGGTTCGCGTTGTCATCCCTTCAATTGATGTAGATGCCCCCATTGTCCAAGGTGATGATTGGGAGCAGCTTAGTAAAGGGGTGGGGCAGCATATTGGAACAGCGAACCCCGGCAAAGTGGGTAACGTGGTCCTCTCTGCGCATAACGATATTTTCGGTGAAATTTTCCGTCACCTCGATAAGCTCAATCCCGGTGACGAAATTCAAGTGTATACGGCCTCAGATATGTTCACATATCAGATTACAGGGTCAGATGTAGTGCCGCCCACAGCGGTTGAAGTGATGGATCCGACGCGAAATCCAACGATTACTTTGATCTCGTGTTATCCCTATTTGATTGATACTGAGCGGATTGTAGTTTTTGGAGAGCTAGTAGATAACAGCTAGCTGGCGATTTACGGGCTTAATACAAAAGGACACGTACTTCACGAATTGAAATAAATATTCGTGAAGCCGTGTCCTTTTTTATAACCTCAGCAGGTTATGAAGCTTATGCGCTAAGCATGGCACGGCGTTGAACGGCGCGCTGGTTTAGACGCGTCATTGCAAAAGCCAGTAGCTCAATTAGCCACCAAACACCAGCAATAGGCATAAAGAACCCCAGCCAGCGTCCGCTAGTCAGATAAAAATATGCATCTTGCGGTGCAACAACGAAACGCCCGTCTACTTCGGTGACAAACTGCATAGAGCGATGAAAGTCACGTTCATCGGAGAACAAAAAGCGCATGTAGCGACCTTCTGTCTCCATTGCCGTCCGGAATTTGAGATCCGTACTGCTTGCCAGTGTTTGCGGCGCGGCAAGCCCTTGCAGTTCAGCAAGCGCTTGGGTGTCTTGTGTTGCAAGTGCGGTTTCGAGTGCCTTTACAACTTTTCCAGCTGTGTCATACTGCGCTGCCAGTTCTGGCGTGAAATACGCAGTGTCATATCGGTTGAGGTTAGTTCCCCAAGTTAGGAGCACGTAAAGCCCCATAATAAGTAGTGGTAAGACTGCGACAATGATCCACGGTCGCAGATTTTGATTTTCAGAGTGCATGTAAAGTCCTGTTATACGTAAATGAATACGTGCATTGTTTAGTTTGAGTTGCGCAACATTGCGCAGTCAGGGCTTGTGATGCGATGTGCAAACCCTGCTAGAGTGCGGTTTTGTCCAAAATCATGAGTTGCCTCCTTGCTTAGTAACTGACCACTCAAAGTGCTTGTAACAAGACATTAAGCTTAGATAGCTTCTGAGCACTTTGAGTGGTTGTAAGTAGCAACATTGAACCGAGAAAAGAAAACCCGGCGTACGATGTGTACCCGGGCAAATGAGGCCAATGCACGTGATCTAGAATTTGTGCATTAAACAAAAAAGCCGCGGGACACTTGAG
>JAHDBS010000423.1 GCA_020630225.1 Anaerolineales bacterium
GGGCAACCATGCGCACAGGGGCAGTTTTCTACAAGCTCTAAAACGCCATCTAACAAATCATTGTGCAGTTCGTAGAGGCGGGTGCTAAAGCCAACGCCACCGGGGGATTTATCAAAGACGGTGACTGTTGGTGCGCCAGTTTCTTTGGAGCGCATTTCGTGCTCAGTGGAGATGTCACCCGGATCACACATCAAATAAAGCGGCGCGAGGTTGCCAATGGCGTGAGCAATTCCTGCTAAGGCTGTGCGTTCGGCCGTCTCTAGTTGAGAGTGGCAGGCTGGGCACAGCGTCAGTAAATTTTCCAAGACGTTGGCTTGAATGTAGTTCGCATTCTCACCCGGAATATAGCCAAACGTACGGAACGGCTTGATGTGATGCACATGGTGCTTCATGCCATCCACTGGTTCAGGCTTGTTACATTTGCGACAGGTGTGCGCATCGCGACGCTTGGCGGCTTTACGTTGCTGATCCCAATTAGGCCCATAATCGTTGGGACGCAGAAAGACCCCTTGGCGCTCTAAGCTGCGACAGACATCGTCGGCTAACCAAAGCCAATAGGCTGTGGTTTCATACTGACGCGCGGGTAAATCGATCTGTCCATAGCCTAGCACTTCATGGGTATAGAGCTTGATCTTGCGATAGCCGACTGGCGTTGAGGTCACTAAGATTTCGCCATGCGCTTTGCGAGCGAGATTCGTTTCGTCCGCATCGTAAACGTCTAAGACTTCTAGCTTGGTGTCTTCATGCGCCCGCGTGTAATAGTCCAAGTCAGCAGGTTTGACGTAGGCAATTTTCTGCTCATAGTCGAACTCGGCCACAATAAACTGTTTGGCATCGTGCACATAGACCGCCCCGCGATGCACTTGCTGCGGCGCAATTTCCGCATCGATCTCGCCAATCACAGTGGCCTCGTCTTGTCCCATTTCGTGAATGAGCACCCGATCATCGCCGGCCGTACGCAGTGACACAGACTGCGCCGGATACGACTGACCGATCCAATAGCTGCTTTCGCCTTCGCGTTCGGGTCGATGCACTTCTTGGTTTTCTTCTAACAGCTCCAAGAATTCATCAATGTCTTCTAGGGGACCAAAGCCTTCATTTTCTTCAAAAGGCAGTTCAAACAACGCGCAGCGGATATGGTTGAACAAAATCGCTAAGTTGTCTGGATTGATGAGGCCGTGTTCAGGTGAGGTTTCAAACACAAAGCGCGGGTTCATTGCGATGTATTGGTCTAACGGTGCGCCAGAGGCAACAAACACAATGCCTGCTGTTTCGCCCCGCCGCCCAGAGCGTCCGGCCTGCTGCCAGAGCCCTGCAATTGTGCCGGGATAGCCAGCAATGACAACTGCGCCTAGTTGCCCAATATCGACACCAAGTTCAAGTGCATTGGTTGCCACCACACTGCGGATCTTGCCACTCCGCAATCCAGCTTCAATCTCACGCCGTTCCGTCGCCAGATAACCACCACGGTAACCGCGCACTAACTCCGGCGCAATGCCAATTTCAGCCGCCAGCCCATGAACATAGCTCAACATCAGCTCGGTCGTAATGCGAGAGCGCGCAAACACCGCCGTTTGCACATCATCCATCAGGAAGCGCCCGACAATATTTTTCGTCTCTAACGTGTAGGCGCGACGCAGCCCTGTGTTGTTTTCTAGCAAAGGTGGATTATAAAGAACAAAGTGCTTCTCTGGCTGCGGGGAGCCATCGTTATCGATCAGAGTCACCTGCTGGCCTGTAAGATTTTCAGCCAACTCTTGCGGGTTTGCAATGGTCGCTGACGTACAAATGAACTGCGGTTGCGATCCGTAAAATTCACAGATCCGATTCAAGCGACGCAGCACATTGGCAACGTGTGACCCAAACACCCCACGGTAGACATGTAGTTCATCTAACACAACATAGCGCAGGTTCTGGAACAGGTCGATCCATTTCGGGTGATGTGGCAAAATCCCCATATGGAGCATGTCTGGGTTCGAAAGGATCACATTCGCATCAGTACGAATTTTAGAACGCTGCGATTTAGGCGTGTCGCCGTCATATACTGCGGCTGTGACTTGTACCCCGGTTGTTTGCTCTAAGCTATTGGAAAGGCGCTGGAACCCACTTAGTTGATCTTGCGCCAACGCTTTTGTCGGAAAAAGCCACAAGGCACGCGCAGTTGGATCGCGATACACTGACTGAAGGACAGGGACGGTATAACAAAGCGTTTTGCCAGACGCAGTCCCTGTAACAATCACCGTATTATCACCACTTAATGCAGCCCCTATTCCCTCTGACTGATGAGAATACAGCGGCAGAAATCCTTGCGCCTGTAGCACATTTGCTAAGGCGTTATCCAGTTGCGGCGGTGTCATTCCGCGCTGTGCTTGGCGCGGTGGAATGCGCTCCCAAGCGGCTACATTGCGCATAAAACGGTCGTCAATGCGCATATCATTGAGGGTGGATTCAGCGTTACTCACAGGCAAGAGTCTAACAGTAGAACCCAATTGTAGTGACATGCGGCGTCATGTCACTACAATTGGGTTGGCAGCAGGTAAAGATCTGCCTACCGGTAATTTGAAGTTCATTATAAAAACAGATTACTTTCACTTTGTTAATAACTTTCCCGTAAACTTAGGGGACTGCTATTTTCTAAGTTTTACAAACTGTTCAATAATAGATTTGCAGCGCATCAGAAACACCACACTGTTTTTGAGTTGATATCCATCATCTGCAATTTTCTGAGATCTAAATTGTCTGGATTTTCTAAATTCCAGACTTAAAATCGAAATAACAAATAAAGGGAACACTCTATGGAATTGAGTATATTAAACCTTCTTTTCGTTTTGTTAGCGGCATTGATTGCCGGGAACATTAGCAAGCGGTTTGGCTACCCGTCCATTTTCGGGGAACTTGCTGCTGGGATTTTGCTTGGGCCACCATTGCTTGGCCTTTTGAAAGGCAGCGAAGCATTAGAAATCCTCGCTGAAGTCGGTGTGCTACTGATGATGCTCTACATTGGGATGGAAATTGATCCCAAAGAGCTATTCAAAGCCTCCTGGGCCGGGATGTTAGCCGCGCTAGGTGGCTTCATCACCCCATTTGTTGCAGCTTACCTGCTAGTTGTCTTCCTCGGTTACTCCCCATTTGCAGGGATGTTCGTCGGGATTGCAGCTGGGGTGACTTCATTGGCAACCAAGTCGCGGATTTTGGTGGATCTCAATCTACTCAATACGCGGATTGCGCATGTCATGATGGCCGGCGCGCTCATCTCCGATACGCTGGCACTGATTGTGTTCGCCGCCATCATTGGGGTGTTTGAAGCTGGCAGCCTCTCACCAACTGAGCTTGGGCTAGTCACAGGGAAAGCAGCGCTGTTCTTCGCTGCAGTTTTCATCATTGGGCTAAAGGTCTTCCCCCCTCTTTGGCGACGGCTCGCCAAGGCAGGTTACACAGGCCGGACATTCAACGCCACGTTGGTATTGCTCATTGCCCTGTTGTTTGCTGAATTCGCCCACTTGGCCGGGCTCCACGCCATTCTAGGGGCATTTATGGCCGGGCTCTTCCTCCGCGAAGGGACAGTGCTTGAACCTAAACTCTCTCACGAACTCACCGACCTCGTTCACGATGTCTCGATTGGCTTCTTAGCCCCGATCTTCTTTGTAACAGCCGGCTTCCATGTGTCGCTAGATGTATTCCAAAGCGATCTGCTGATGTTGCTGATTGCAGTCACTGCAGTTGCCACCGTTGGGAAGATCGTCGGGACTGCCCTGTTCTACATTCCAAGTGGGAACGGCTGGCGCGAAGGGATCACCGTTGGTGCTGGGATGAATGGCCGTGGCGCAGTGGAAATCATCATTGCGCAAATTGGTCTTGAACTGGGCATTATTACCTCTGAAATCTTCTCAGTGCTGGTTTTCATGGCTATCTTTACCACCGCAACGGTGCCAATCTTATTGAAGTGGACCACCGAATGGTTAGATCGCCGCGGCGAATTGGTGCGCTCTACAGATGGGCGGAACGGTGTCCTTATTCTGGGGGCATCGCCAACGGCACGTTTACTTGCCAAGCATTTAGC
>JAHDBS010000023.1:0-15995 GCA_020630225.1 Anaerolineales bacterium
GCTAATTGGTTACTGGATTTTCAGCGTTGTGATGGTCGTCTTTGACGTTATTACCCTCACACTTGGCCTTTGTCTGCACATTCCGTTGGCAATTGGTGTCTGGGCGTTATCCGCATTCTTGCTTCGTCGCTATATGCAAGATAATGTTGACCAGTTCAAATCCTAAGTTAGAACTTAACCTAAAAGGGCTATCCAATTTGGATAGCCCTTTTTTATTTCTATAGCTTTGCACGTTACACAATTGCTAGTGCGATTTCAACCATTTGGTTGAATGCTGTTTGGCGCTCAATTGCTTCGGTTTCTTCTCCGCTCACAAGGCTGTCTGACACGGTCAACACTGAAAGTGCGCGACAGCCATATTTGGCAGCCAGCGTATAAATGGCTGTTGTCTCCATTTCGATGACAAGCGCACCATACTCTGCCCAAATTTTCCAATCGTCGGGATCATCTGAGTAGAACGAGTCGTTACTCACAATCGGTCCAACGCGGACAGGAATGCCTTTGCTTTGGGCAACGTCGTACGCTTGCTTGAGTAGTTCGAAGTCTGCGGTTGGGGCGTAATCTAGCCCGTTGAAGCGAATTTTGTTGATATTTGAGTTTGTAGACGATGACATCGCTAAGACTACGTCATACATCTTCAAATCTGGCTGTAGCGCACCGCAAGATCCAACGCGAATGAGAGTTTTGACACCGTAACTTTGAATTAGCTCATTGACATAAATTGAGCAAGATGGCATTCCCATTCCTGTTCCTTGGACAGAAACACGCTTGCCATTGTATGTGCCTGTGAATCCGAGCATGCCACGCACTTGGTTGTAGCACACAGCATCATCCAACATCGTTTCTGCGATGTGTTTCGCGCGTAACGGGTCACCCGGAAGCAGAACAGTTTCAGCAATTGCGCCCGGCTCTGCTTCAATGTGAATACTCATGCTTATTCTTTGTCGTAAGGCTTACCACCTGCAGCAGGGAGCTGAGCTTTCCCGACTAAGCCTGCCAAGGCAATCATCGTAATGACGTAAGGTGCCATCAACAAGAACTCTGATGGAATTGGGACTTTTAAAATAGCGAGCTTGGTTTGCAGCGAGTCGGCGAAGCCAAATAACAAGCCGGCGCCTAATGCGCCCATTGGGCTGTAATTGCCAAAGATCATGGCCGCGAGACCAATAAAGCCTTTCCCTGCGGTCATCATTTCATCAAAGCGACCAACTGAGCCTAATGTAAACCAAGCACCGCCAAAACCTGCCATCATGCCGCTGAGAACAACCGAAATATAGCGGGTTCGAATGACGTTGATTCCGAGGGTATCAGCTGCTTTAGGGTGTTCTCCAACCGCACGCATGCGCAGTCCCCAGCGGGAATGAAAGACCCCAATCTGCATCAAAATTAGGAAGATGAACATGGTATAGACAAACCACGTATGCTTGAACAGAATGGTGCCGATCACGGGTAAGTCAGACAGCAATGGCAGTGGGAATGGTTTCACAATGCCTGGGCTGTTGAGCTCAGCGTAGGTATTCAGGAATTTGGCAGAAATATAGCTAGTAATCCCCGCTGCGAAAATGTTGATCACTGTCCCAGAGATGATCTGATCAATCTTGTACTTGATTGATAGTACCCCGTGAATATAAGCCAGCAATGCACCTGTCAGAATAGCGGCAAAGATACCGCCCCAAACGTTAGTAAGGCTACCGACAATGACAGCTATCATGGCGCTGCCCAGCATCATCCCTTCAATCGCAATGTTGATAATCCCTGCGCGTTCAGACAAAATACCTGACATTGCCCCAATCACGATGGGGACTGCGCGCACCAATGTGGCATTCAAAAGCCCCGCCAAGTTTAGTGACTTGCCTGAGGCTGCCCAGGTCAGGAAAGCAAATGCAAACAAGATCACAATTAGCCACATAACAGTACTCGTTGCGCGGCCAAAGCCCCGTACAAGCTGAAATGCCCCTAGTGCTGCGCAAATGCCAGCAACAATGTTGATGCCGTTGAGCGCGTTAAATTCCCAAGGTGGGATTGGAGAGTTTGGCCCACCAGGAGCGAGCCGGAACGTTGTGATGGCCTCGGCTTCTGGGCCTTGCCATACTGCAAAAAGCAGCCAAGTAAGCAACGCAAACCCGATGAATACAAACCCCATGCGGCGGCGGCGATTTAATTCAACGCTGGTTGCAGCGTTAGGTACAGTTGTTGTCAAAGTCGCCATCGGCTTAGTCTCCAAATCCTGCTGAAATCATCATGGCGTCGCTTTCTTTAGGTTCTTTCAACCGATAGATTGTGCGAATGATGGCTGGTGCAGCAATGAATGCAAGCACAAGTGCTTGCAAAATTGAGATGATGTCAACAGGGACACCAGCGTTCAATTGCATGCTGGTCGCACCACTGCGTAAGAAGCCGAATAACATTGCTGCGAGAACCACCCCTAATGGATGGTTTTTCCCTAACAATGCGAGCGCAATTGCATCAAACCCATAACCGGGTGAGAACGAAGAAACAAAGAAGTGATTGACCCCTAGAATTTCGTTTGCGCCGGTCAAGCCAGCTAGACCACCTGATAGGGACATCGCGAGCACTGTACTGCGGACAATATTCATCCCAGCATATTTAGCTGCGTTAGAGTTTGCGCCAACGGTCCGTAGATCAAAGCCCATTTTGGTGCGGAAGAGATACCACCACACCAGCCAGGCAGTTGCTAGTGCAATGAAAAAACCAATGTGAAAGCGGATTGGATCGCCGAAGAGCTTCGGAAGCTGTGAGCTTTCCAACACAATTGGGCTAATTGGGTTTTGTGCATCTGGGCGTTGCAAAGGGCCTTTCACTAACCATTCTGTTAGACGAATGGCTATGTAATTCATCATAATGGTGTTGATGACCTCATGACCACCCGTTTTGGCCTTCAGCCAACCAGGGATGAAGCCCCAAATTGCACCACCGACAAGACCACCTGCAAGCGCAAACGGAATGTGTAAGATTGGTGGAAGATCGGTAAATGCAAACCCAATATAAGTAGCAAGTGCAGCCCCTAAGTAGAGTTGCCCTTCTACACCAATATTGAAAAGGCCTGTGCGGAAGCCGAGAGCGACAGCTAAGCCAGCAAAAATATATGGTGTTGTGGTAACTAGACTGTCGGAGAAAGGATTGAACGCACGTCGAACGGCTTCTGCGTCGCCAGAGCTAAGTGCTGCGCTAATTTTTGCTGGATCGCCAACTGCGCCGATGAATAGTGCCCAGTAGGCTTCATAGACTACGCCAAAGGCTTCACCTAATCCGCTGCCAATTGAGTTGCCAAATGCAGCGTAGACGCTTTCTGACGTCAGAATGATGATGATCGCGCCAATGGCAAGCCCGGTAATGACCGCTAAGATTGGAATGAGGACGAGTTGCCCAAGTTGTCCAATCCGAGATGAACTGTTCGTGCGATTGAGCTCTTCGATCAGAATATCGCCACTGGATTGTTTTTGCTCACTCATGCGGCTGCCTCCATTGCTTCTTCAACAGCGCCGGCCATCATGAGCCCAACTTGTTCTTTTGTGACAGTATTTGCATCGACAATGCCAACGATTTCGCCATCGAACATCACCGCAATGCGATCTGACAACTTCATGACTTCATCTAGCTCGGTGGAAATCAGCATGACAGCTGTTCCAGTGTCCCGCTTCTTGATAATTTGACTATGAATATATTCAATTGAGCCAACATCCAAGCCGCGCGTTGGTTGTGATGCTAAAAGTAATTTGATGTCGCGTGTAAATTCACGCGCAATAATGACTTTCTGTTGGTTTCCCCCAGACAAAGATCCCGCGCTTGTGGAGGCGCTTGGGGTGCGAATATCATATTCTTCAATCAGCTTTTCGGCGTTTTCTAAAATTACGCCGTCTTGCATAATTAGTCCTTTGGAGAAGGGGGCTTTGTAATATTCTTGCAAGGCGAGATTGTCAGTAATTGGGAATTCAAGTACTAAACCATCGCGCTGCCGATCTTCTGGGATATGGGCTGTTCCGAGTTGCGTGATTTTGCGCGGCGAGGCGTTCGTAATATTTTTGCCTTCAAATGAAATATTGCCAGACTGAGTATTGCGTAATCCGGTAATGGCTTCAACGAGTTCAGTTTGGCCATTCCCTTGGACGCCTGCAATCCCAAGAATTTCACCCGCTCGTGCTTCGAAAGAGACGTTGTTCACAGCGACATTTTCTTGGTCATCTAGCAAGACTAAATCTTTGACACTCAAAATAGTGTCGCCAACTGTCGGTGGCGTGCGATCAATTTCTAGCGCAACTTCCCGACCGACCATCATTTCAGCAAGTTTGTTGCTGTCTGCTTGGTCAGGAACCGTGCTGCCAACGACTTTGCCACGGCGAATAACCGTAATGTTGTCAGCTACTTCTAGCACTTCTTTTAGCTTGTGCGTAATGAAAATGATGGATTTGCCCTGCGCTGTTAGCGAGCGCATGATTTCAAACAAGCCATCTGTTTCTTGCGGGGTAAGTACAGCGGTCGGTTCATCAAAGATCAGAATATCAGCATTGCGATAAAGCAATTTGATAATTTCAACGCGTTGTTGCACGCCCACAGGCAGGTCACCAACCATTGCTTTGGGATCTACATCGAGCCCAAAACGTTCTGAAATTTCACGAATTTTTTTGCTTGCACTACGGCGGTTTAAGATTCCGCCAATGCCGCGGGTTTCTTCTTCGCCCAACATGACATTTTCTGTTACTGAAAACACAGGAATCAGCATAAAGTGCTGGTGCACCATACCAATGCCGGCATCAATTGCGTCACTTGGGGAATAGATTTTTGCGGGTTTGCCACGGACATGTATCTCACCTTCATTAGGCTGATACAGACCGTACAAAATATTCATTAGGGTGCTTTTACCAGCACCGTTTTCACCTAATAAGGCGTGGATCTTGCCTTCTTCTAAGGTGAGGTCAATATGATCGTTGGCCAAGACGCCGGGGAAGCGTTTGGTGATTCCTTTCAACTCCAATACAACACTCATGAACGGATTTTACTTCCTTACTATGAGTGACACAAGCTGACAGGGTGTCTACTTAAGAAGAGTTGCCGCGGTTCTCCCACATTAGACGCAACATATCTTTGATATTTTGCCAAAATGGCATTTTGGTGGCGCCAATTTTTTGATCATAACGGAGCGTCATCGGAATTTCGCCAAACTTTGCACCCGGATTCAGGTTGATCTTATACAAAATTTCAGTCATGCTGGCAAACCCATCTTCGCTGATGAACTTGTCTCCCCAGTGTTCCATTGAGGCTCGCACAGTTGAGGCACGATATAGACGATAGCCACATGAGAAGTCACGCACGCCACGCATAGGGGCGAAAAGTTGGAACAAGATGCTCACTCCGCGGCTAAACAGCTGCCGATGGGGTGGAATGCCATACATTTTTGCACCTTTGCGGAAGCGAGATGCAATTACAACATCATTACCTTCATTCATCTTTGCCATGAGCTGTGGCAATTGATCCGGCATATGCGTGTTATCCGCATCCATCGCCATGATGAAATCATCATCGCTAGTAAGTTCTAGGGCACGGGTAAACCCGGAGCGCATCCCTTGTGCTAGCCCTTTATTGACTCCATGCTTCACAATTTCGATCCAGTCAGTTTGGATCGCTTCCACTGCTGCAACAGTACCATCTGTACTTCCATCATCAATAACAACAACGTGCAGATTAGGGAAATCAGGTTTTATGCTTTTGTATTGTTCCAGTAGTAACGGCAATTCTTGCACTTCGTTATAAGCAGGCAAGATTGCAACGATTTTGGCTGATGTCATGCAGAGTTTTTCGTTAGCGCTTTAGGTTTGCGAACATAAACCTTACATTAAGGTAATGCTGTTAAGATGTGCCACAACTATACGCGAACACAATTTTGAGCATGCTCTCGTAGGGCGGTGGGTAAACGGTAAGGCGCCTTTCAGAGTAAAACATGTATTGGTACGTAAAATTTGGCGCGTAGACGTAGGAGTATTTTTAGATGTTCGGAATCATACCTCAGAAATTGATGCAACAAGTTGTTGAGATGCATTTATCCAAATTATTAATTGCGACCTTGCTTAGCTTGATGCTGAGCGGCTTCATTATGCAAAGCGCTTCCGCGCAGTATGGCGAGCCACAAATTATTGACTACACCATTCAGCCTGGCGACACGGTCATCAGAATTGCTGAAGCCTATGGCACTTCGATTGAGGTTATTGCTGATCTCAATAATATGTCTGATCCCGGTGCAATTTGGGCGGGACAAGTTATCAAAGTTCCTTACTATCCACCAGTGGCAGCTGAACCAGCGCCACCTGCAGTGCAAGGTGCTTGGCAGCCTGGCTATTCTGAAATTGAAACGCAGGCAGCACAATTAGCGGAAAGTATGCCCGCTTGTCCACCAGAATTGCATGACCCAACGGTGTGGCACGGATTAGTCAACCAAGAATTCTGGTGTCACTATGACCATGAACACAAGGATAATCCGCATACAGTAAGCGATATCTTTGGGCCAGTTGGCACTGGCACTGGTCAAGAAATTTCATACCCATGGCAGACTGTTAGCCATCATGGTGCAGAAAATGAGCACAAGCACGAAGGCTATGGTTGGCTTGTGCGGCGAGATATGCCTTGTATTCCAAATGGGACAGGTGGTTGTATTACAGACTTTCGGGCTCAATTCCATGCCATTATGGCGCCAATGGGAGCAACAACCCGATTCCATTCATTTTGGATGGAAGCACGTGCCTGCCGCACAGATAACCCAACACAGTGTGGCATTTTGCGGACAGGCGGTTGGCTTGACTATGGTGTTCTTTTGATTGATGGCCAACATATCCCTTTGCCTGGTGATCCTGTTGGTGGACCATTCCCTGCTGAACACAGACCTGCTCGTTTGCATTGTGTGGAAAATAGCCACACATGTGGCGCTGCTCACGGCATTTGGTACAGCGAGCAATATAACCCATGGACAAATGAGCCAGGGTCAGTATTGCCGCAACTGGCGTTGGCAACTGATGATGCCTGGGGCATTGTAGATCCAGCTAATCCCAACGCGTTTGAGCCATTCTGTCCAGACGCACAATGCCGGTATAACAATTCGGTGATGGAAGCCCACTTGCTGAGCTTCTATTTACCCTTGCGGCTTGATGTTGACGGAGATGGCATCGTGAACTTCTCTGGCTATACGGACCGCTGGGGGAAACTGATGGACACTTGCACAGCGCCTGGGCCAGACTGTATCCCGTTGGAAATTAGCAATTTGCCGTTAGGTCACTATCAATATCGAGATGATACGCATGGCTTCAAGCCTGTCGACCATGATGTGTCACCAGAAGGCGAGTTCTGGATTAAGTTTCCGAACTAATGCTGCTCAAAGTCAGTTGAATTGAAAAAGGCGCGAGGATTATTTAGATCCTCGCGCCTTTTTGGTTAATCGCTTATCAGGAAAGTAAGTACAGCTTACAGTAAGTTTTGTGCATCCTTAACCTGTTAAGCAGTGTCCATTAGGGACGATCTGCGCAGAACTTATTGAACACTGCAGTAAGCCTAAAATGGCTATTCTTTTTCACCTGTTTCTAGATCTACCCCAGTGAAAAGGGTTTCTGTTTCTAGACGAATAACGGTGTCAATAAGTATCTCCACTTCGGCAGGGGTAAGCGCTGTGTCTTGTAAGTTTGGAATAAGGACAGTCTGCGTCACGAGCGATAGTGGCAAGTTGGCGGATTGCAGATTGTCAACACTTATCTCACCTAGGCTTGTTTCCAAATGGTCCAGACTAGCAAAGGCTGTAATTGGTTGAATCTTTGCTTGGCGACTTGCCAACCTGACTTGTGATAAAGCGTCATATCCATAGTGTGCAACGCCAATGCCATTTTTAGTTGCTTCTTGTAGGAAGTTGCCAATGTCAGTTGTGGCGACAATGAAAATCTGATCAACTGAACCATCAATTAGCTGTAAGGCGGTTGTCTCAGCGCTGTCTTGCAATTTTTCTGGATCATATTCCACAATTTGGACGTTGCAGACACCGCACGTCAAGCGCACACCATGGATAAATCCATTTCTGAAATAACCTAAATATGGATGGGCTGCCGGAATATAACCATTGATTTCCAAGGTCCGCGTAGTAACGCCTGCTAACGCCCCTGATAAAAACGCAATTTCATCAAAGCGTGTTTCTGCCCCGCCGATTTGAATTAGATTGTCTGCAGTGACCGTACTTAGTTGTTCAACCGCAACAAGCTGTGCTGGTAACTCAAGCTCAACAGCTTCTGCAACGCTGGCTTCTAAGCCAATGCCGCTAATGACAACTAGATCAAATTCGCCATTTTCTAGTGCCTCACGGGTATCACGCTCTGCGTTGGCACTTTGAATAACAATATTTTCATAAGTACTATTCGCGTTTTCAAACTGCGACTGTAGCAGCGCATCAATTTCGTTTGCTGTGCTGCCAGATAAATCGACTGTCTCGTCAGATAACAAAGCGACGTTGTAGCGCGGATCACGTGTGGGGGCTGGTGTAGCCGTTGCTGTAGCTGTGTGCGTTGCAGTTGGCGTTGTCGTAGGCGTATGCGTACTGGTTGGTGTCGCAGTTTCTGTCGGCGTATGCGTTTCTGTTGGTATCTCTGTCTCAGTTGCTGTTGGCTCAGGTGTCGCGGTCTCTGTTGGTGGCGCGTCTGTAGGCGTTGGAGCCGGTGTGTCTGAGACTTGTAATACTGGTGTGGGGACCGATATTGTAGGGCTTGGGTCAGCGATTTCGGCAATGCTGACGGTAGGTATGACAACGCCAGTTTCTGGACTGTCTAGCTCTTGTGAGATGGCCTGACAACCAGAAATGAATAACGTTATACCGATAACAAAAACGCCCGCAAGTAGGCGGGCGTCATTTCGAACTTTTACTGTTCCGCTCATTGTCGGAAGTCTACCAGTAATTTAGGTGCAATTCGATTAATAGTGGGTTGGAGGTAGGCCGTTATTGTCGTCTTCTGTGCCGTAATCTAACACTTCACGTTGTTGGGCACCCGGTTTAGGCGGTCCAACAATGCCATCTTCTTCCAAAGTGTCAATCAAGCGTGCTGAACGTGTGTAGCCAATTCGTAATTGACGTTGTAGCAATGAAATGGACGCTTTTTTCAAATCGCGCACGACGCGAACTGCATCGTCATACAATTCATCTCGATTTTCGATTTTTTGAATATCTTGCATCTCTTCCCATGGGGTTGGAGATTGTGTTGTCGGTTGTTCAGCTGCAACGGTTGTCGTTGTCGGTGTTTTGGTTGTTTGTGGTGCACCACTCCCAATCACTGCTGTACTATTAGCAACTTCACGCTGCGCTGTACTTTGCGCTTCTTGGGCAATTTCGGCTGCTGTTTGTGGTGGCGCTGGCTTGAACTGATATGTTCCCTTCCAGTAGCGGACAATCTTAGCAATTTCGTCATCTGATAAATACACACCTTGCATCCGCATCGGTTGTGGGGCGTCATTTGGCATAAATAACATATCCCCTTGCCCGAGCAGTTTTTCTGCCCCCGGCGTGTCAAGAATAACGCGACTGTCAATGCTAGACGCCACTGCGAACGAAATCCGTGATGGCATGTTTGCCTTGATCAGACCCGTCACAACATCAACCGATGGACGTTGCGTTGCAATAAGCAAGTGAATACCCGTTGCGCGCGCCATTTGCGCCAAGCGTGCAATGATCTTTTCCGTTTCTTCTGGTGCAAGCATCATCAGATCGGCCAATTCGTCAATCACAACAACAAGATACGGAACTTTCTTTTCGTTGGCCTTTTCAGCTTTTTTATTGAAATCTTCAATGTTACGTGCGCCAATGTGTGCGAATTTGGTATAACGCGTATCCATTTCGCGGGCAATCCACTGCAGGGTCGCCACTACACGCTCAATCTCAACCACCACGGGGGCGAGCAAGTGAGGAATGCCATTGTAGCCAGTCAACTCAACCCGCTTTGGATCGACCATGATGAATTTCAATTTGTCCGGCGTGTGCGTGAGTAGCAGGGCGCTAATAATGGAGTTGACACAAACACTCTTACCAGAACCGGTTGTCCCGGCAATGAGCAAGTGCGGCATTGCCGCTAAGTCTGACACCACGGGTTGCCCTGAAACATCTTGAGCAAGCGCAATTGGCAATGGGCCTTTGATCTTGCGAAACTCTTCGGTTTCCATTACATCGCGTAAGGCCACAACAGCGCCTTTTTCGTTCGGGACTTCAATGCCAACGTAACCTTTTCCTGGAACGGGCGCTTCGATCCGAACAGAGGGCGCTGCAAGTGCCAGCGCAAGATCATCTGCCAGTGAAACAATCTTGTTGACTTTGACTTTTACACGTTTGCCGCTGCGCTGCACCAAATATTGTGGTTCAACACCAAACTGCGTAATTGTTGGACCACGATTGACTTCCACAACGCTAACTGGCGCGCCAAAGGCTTCCAATGTTTCTTCAATTGTCCGCGAACGTTGGCGGTCGAAATTGTCATCCGCAACGCTATCAATCCCTTCTTCAAGGATGCTGTCGATGTCAGGCAGTTCCCATTTTTGTTCAGGCTCTGCTGCGCCAACATAAAGCGGTGGATTTCCACCAGTATTCGCAGGCGTTGGCGATTGCGCTCCAACGGGTGGGGCTGCAGGATGGACGTCTGGCTGCTTAGGGGCTGCTGGGACTTCAGCTTCTTTCGCTTTTTTGCCTTTGCGCGACGTTTTCTTTGCCGGCTTTTTAGCTGGCTTTGGTGTTTCTGCTTCCTCTTCTTCCTCGTCGTAGTCTTCTTCGACGTAGTCGTCTTCTTCTGGTGCGGCGTACTTAGTGCGTACTGGTCGGTAAGCTTCTTGCGGTATTTCTTCTTGGTATCCAGCGCCACGTCCAATTGTGATCGGTGGTAGCTCGCGCGGGATCCGTTCGAGTTGCCCAACAACATAATCGACGATGTCTTGCGTTGAGATACTGAATGTTAGTAACAGAGCGATGACCAACCAAACGAGGACGACGACTAAGGTGCTTCCCCAGCCAAGCCAAATAACAAGTCGATCTAGGAATAGCGCACCAATCCAACCGCCACCACCGCTTGCGCGGGCCAGCTGATCAAGCGCGATGCCGGTGTACCACGCATGAGCGAAGTGTAGCGTGACCAAGCCACCGACAAATAACACAACACAGCCAAGAATTTGCTCTGGTGCAAAGTAAGGTAAGTCTTCGCGAAAATGTCGCGCAAAGATATAAGTGCCAATTGCGAGCAGAATAAATGGAATGACAAAACGGCCTAGCCCAAAAATTTGACCTAGAACGTTTTTCAATGTCCCGCTGATGAGGCCTTGACTTGGGGAGAAGAAGGCAAATGCCAGTAACAACCCAAAACAAGCCAAGATAACGCCAATGAGGTCTAGCTTTTGTTGTGGAGAAAGCGAGACAGATTGCCGAGTATTTCTTGACTTACTACGCGATTTGCGAGATGAGGATTTTGTGCTTTTTCGGGCCACAAGCGTCCTATAAATTAATTGAATTTTCTTGGGTGAACGAGAATAACTAGGCGTTGCGAAGAGCTCTGAGGGCGCATTGCCGGACGCGTTCATTGTAGCACATATGTGTTATTTCAAGCTCTTAATTATGCTACAATCTTTGACGATTTCGCGCTGAAATTATTCTACTGCGCGTCTCTAAATTTCTATGATGCCTGAGAATTTAATCGAAGATATTGTTTCACATTTGAGACATGTCAGTCTATTCCGATCGTTGCCAGAGGATGAGCTTATTGATCTTGCAACGATGTTTAGACTCCGTACTTTCGATGAAAATCACATTCTATATGAAGAAGGTGACGAGCCGCGTTACTTTTACTTAGTTTACTCTGGCGAGATTGAACTTTACCGTGGCGGTCTCGAGGAAGACGAAGAAGATGAGTATCCGAAGGAAGTCGTTTCCATTAAGCATACGGATGATTTCTTCGGCGAATTTGAGATTCACAAAGACACGCTGCGCTATTTTACAGCGCGGACGACGGAACCCAGCACAGTACTTGTCATTCCTGCTGATCAATTTGCAGACCTCATTGATGAGTCTGAAAGCATTTACACCCACATTGTATTAGCAGATCAGGCATACCAGCCAAAGTATCGTAAGCGCTTACAACAGTTTTTAGAGCCTAAGGAAGAAGTCTCCGTTGTGCTAGGCAAGCACTGGTCATGGCTGCTTTTTAGAGGTGGGCCTGCGCTTGCTATTGGGCTAATTTTGATGGGTACAGCCGGTTGGTTATATTGGTGGATTATCCCATTGCCGTGGTACATCATGCTTTTGCCTGTAGCGTTACTGTGCGCTGCTGTTTGGGCATTCCTGTGGCTGGACTATAACGATGACATCTATGCTGTAACAAATCGGCGGGTGATTGCTGCAGAACGGATTGCGTTGATCAATGATCAGCGCATTGAAGCACCGTTGCATATGATCCGTGCAATTCAGGTTAAGCAAACCTTTATTGAAAAGGCGCTTGGCTATGGGGATGTCACCATTCAGACCTTTACTGGTGCAATTATCTTTCGGGATGTGCCAGCGCCTAATGCGACCATCGACTTTATTCGTGAAATGCAAGAGCGTGCACAAATTGATCGCAAAATTGATGATGAGCAGACGCTACAACGTCGGGTGCGTGAAGGTATTGGTTGGGAAGTCGATGATGATAAAGAGGCGCCGCAACAAAAAGAGCCTGAACAGGTGCCTTTGCCGCCACCGCCGCGGAGAAGAGGGTTTCTCAGTTTTTTGGGAAAATTTCTGCCGCGCTTCTATGAAGAACATCAAGATGAAATTATTATCCGGAAACACTGGTTAGTGTTGACGTGGGATCTTGGCATTTCATTGCTGGGCTTTCCGACACTGTTGATTCTTGGTCTCTTGCCGATTTTTGGCATTGGTGCCGAAATCTTCAACCTTATTTGTGGCGTGCTGACATTCCTAGCAGCGCTGCTGATTGGGTGGACTTGGTTCCAGTATGAAGACTGGCGCAATGATATTTACAGTATTTCACCAACGAAAGTTGTGGATGCTGAAAAGTCTCCGCTGGGGCTCCGCTCGCAACAGCGGGTAGCGCCAATTGATTCGATTTTGAATGTGCGCTACAGTCGGCCAAATCTATTTGCTAATCTATTCAATTACGGTACGATTACCATTCAAACGGGTGGTGACACTGGTGAGCTGACCTTCAACTGGGTGCGTGATCCAGTGAATGTACAGCAACTGATCTTCCGCTATATGGAAGAACATCGCCTCCGACAAGAAAAGCAACGTCAGAACCAAATGGGTGACGACATTGTGAAGTGGCTTCGCGCTTATACCGACGTCGCCAATATTGAAAATCCTATTCCATTTCAGGTAACGAATGACGATTCTGAAAATAATCCCACCGGCTAATCCGGTTTTGCGTCAAAAAGCGAAGAAGGTCAAAGCCTTTACGCCAAAATTACAAACCCTTATCGATGATATGTTTGAAACCATGTATGACGCGCATGGTGTTGGGTTAGCTGCGCCGCAAGTTGCACAGCCAATGCGGATGTTTGTTGCCTACCTTGGCGAAGATCCGCTTGTAGAAGATGGCATCGAAGAAGAAGCTGCGCCTGGTATCGGTCAAGAGTTGGTGATGATCAACCCTGAAATTGCGCATACTTCTGATGTTATTGCGTTAGGGAATGAAGGGTGCTTGTCCATTCCAGGGTATCTCGGAACTGTGGAACGCCCAGATGCGATCACCGTCAAATACACGGACCGCCACGGCAAAAAGCAGCGTCTTGAGACACATGGCTGGATGGCGCGCGTCATTTTGCATGAATATGATCACCTTGACGGGGTGTTGTTCATCGACAAAGCGCTAGACATTTGGGAAATGGGTTCTGAAGAAGACGAAGGCGAAGAATAACGCGCTTGTTTATCCTGTACTAGAAAACAAAAAGCCGCTTAGTAGTCATACTAAGCGGCTTTTTTGATTGTGTCTTGCTGAAGTGCTACTTGGTTGTCAGGCGCGTGGTGGCGTCTCCAACGGGGGTCGTGAGGTAAATTTCGGCATTACCATCACGGTTTGAGACGAAAATAATCCCGCTGTTATCAAAGGCCCAACTTGGTGAGGTGTCATTGAAGTTAGACTGAGTGATGTTTGCATATCCTGTGCCACTGATATTGATGGTGTAAATATCAGCGATGCTGGCTTTGACGCCCACAAAGGCCATTTTCAGCCCGTCAGCCCGCCACGTTAAGTCATTCTCATCAACGTCTGTTGAGGTCGTGATGCGCGTTTCAACAAGCGTAGTGAAATCTACAATGTAGACTTCGTTGTTCCCATCACGATTAGACAGATAAGCAATTGTTGGGCTAGATGGCACTGGTGACCATACTGGACTGAAATTGTTAGCGCCAGTGATATTAGTCACTTGGAATTCATTCACTGTTGGTAGCGCGCTCAAGTCCGCAACCCAAATGTCTTGGTTACCGTCACGGTCTGATATATAGGCGATTTTGTTGCCTTCAGTGGACCACGTTGGGCTACTGTCTGTTGCATTATTGTTGGTAATTCGATTGACGTCAGTACCATCTGCGTTCATGACGTAGATTTCACTATTGCCATCGCGCGTTGAAACAAACGCTAGTCGGTCGCCACCTGGTGCCCAAATCGCATTGGAGTCATCGCCAGTACTATTCGTAATATTGGTGACTTCGCTCCCATCAGACTTCATAGTATAGAGTTCGAGATTACCATCGCGGTTTGTCTCGAACACAATCAAGTTGGAGCCGCTAATTGGGTTCCAAGACGGATTGTCATCTAGCGCGCTATTGTTACTAATGTTGGCCTGTCCTGTGCCATCAGATGCCATGACATAAATTTCTTTATTGCCATCGCGCTCAGCTACAAATGCAATTCGATTACTTTCTGGGGCCCAAACTGGCGCGGTATCGGCGGCCCCTGGAGCAACAGTTGGGGTAAGAGTTTCAGCAACAATTGCTGTCGCCGTAGCTTCGGCAGTTGCAGTCTCTTCCGTTGCGGTTGCATTTGGATCTGGTGTCTCAGTTGCCGTTGCGTTCGGGTCTGGCGTTTCTGTTGCTGTGGCCTCACTTGTTGCCGTTAGCGTTACGCCAGGCGTGCCATTAGCGACATCAGTTGCGTTTGGCGTTGGCTCAGCTTGAGTTGGTGTTTCTTGCACGACTGCTGTGATGGTGACACCAGGTGTGCCGTTCGCAATGTCAGTTTCGTCTGGTGTGGGCGCTAACTCTGTTTCGGTTGCGTCCAGTGTTGCAGTCGCTTCTTCGGTTGCCGTTGCTTCTTGGGTTGCGGTCGCAGGTAAAGTCGCAGTAGCAGGTGGCGTTAGCGTAATGACTTCAACGACATTGTTTGCCCATGCAACTTGTTCTACCCCTTCAATGGGGCGTGGGGCGCTAGGAGCACCGCCATTTTCAGACTCAGTCTGTTGTTGTCCAGTAAGGGTGACGCCACCGTTTTCATTTTGGTAGAGGCAGTTGTCACCAAACAAGCATGTCACAATAGCAAGCTCGCTTGCAGAGTTCCATTCTGAACTCATATATGTTGGCCCAGATGGAATTGTGGCAACGCCGACTGGCATGACGACGGTGAAGCGTGATTGCCCCGGTATGCCTTCATAGGGCACAACTGCCCACATCTTGCCGAATTCGAGTTTCAATTGAACAACTGGCGCGCCGTCTAACATACTCATCTTGTCGATGATGACTTTGGTTTGTGACCCAAGTCTGACGGTTGATCCGTCTGAAAGCTCTAGCTTTGCGCTGCTGTTTTCATTGGTTAGAATTTCCGTCCCTACAACTAATCCAACTTCACGCTCCACTTTGATCTGTGAGCCGAGCGTTTCAGTATAGATACTAACGTCACCACGGACTTCGGAGAGTTGGGCCGTGCCAAATTGGTCTGGTGGTGCGGCTGTTTCTTCAACCAATGCTTGCGTAGCTGTCGGTTGGGGCGTTGCGGTCA
>JAHDBS010000023.1:16095-24471 GCA_020630225.1 Anaerolineales bacterium
CCATTGGGGCTTTCTAGGAAAACATAGCTCCCAACGAGACAACTACACAAGATGAGCATTGCGCCAATTAGGCTGACAATGACGGCGGGTTCTTGAAATAAGTTGCGTCGTTTGGGGGCAGCCGGCGGCGGCGCAAATTCATCATCTAAGAATTCGTCAAAATCTGCGTCGTTTTCGCTTATCGATTCGTATGCTGCGTATTGAGGTTGAGTGACGTCCGCGTAGGCGCGAATTTCGTCTTCGCTGTATTCAGGTTCCAAATTGTCACCTAAGCTGTGGTGGAGAAAACAGCTTGTTTAGTAATTTTGCTGTTTTTAGGTTAGTCGTTTTGTTTGTGCTGTAAATCTATAATACCAGTAATCCAACACCAGTTGCTAGTACCATTCCAAACACAAATCCAACCATAATGTCGCTCACATAATGTACGTTCATTGCCACCCGAGCGAGCGCGACCAGTGGTCCCCAAATAATGCCAATAATAGCGAGCCATGGTGGCCCTAAAAATACGGCTAGGAGCATTATTAGCCCTGCTCGCGTGGCGTGTCCGGAAGGAAAGGAATGCGGATCTGTTTTACGGTAAACCTCACCCCATTCGCCTTGTGGCCGTGGACGCTTGAAAATCGCTTTGATGCCAAAGACGAGGCACGCTGTAATGACAATGGCGATGCTAAAGACAATTGCACGGAATTTCCACTCTGCATCACCAATCAGCCATACCACACCAAATACAGGCAGCATGAACCAACTGTCACCAGAGTGTGCAAAAAAAGAAGCCAGTGACCGCATTGGCCCCGGCTTTTCAGCAACGTTGAGTTTGTCACCCCAGCGTTGGTCAAAGTTGTCTAGTCGTTCAAAAAACGTCAATTCAAGTATTCCTAGGTCGCAGGCGCAAGCATGTTACGCGCGATTTCATACTGGTATGGTTTGTCTACATCCATCCCGACTTCAGCGTAAGGACAGGTGATGAACTTCGTTTTGAGTTCCAATCGCTTATGAATTTCAATCTCACCGCGATCTGTAGTCATTTGGCGTGTCAGGAGCAGAATTGCTGGCCAAAGCCCAGCAAGGCGAGCTTGCTTGATAACACTTTTGCGTGCTGCTGTAATTTTTGAAATAGCAGGGTGCAAGCCATTTGCGACTTTGACATCAAACACGTTGATGTCCCCACCGCAAACTTCTCGATTTTTTAGCTTCGTAAATGTGCGCCGTGAGTTAGGAAAGCGCGTTTCCATGATCGGTTTTTCAATCAGTGTGTAGTACAGTTCGTACTGTTCATCAGTACATTGATCAATAACCCAGTCCATCATCTCGGTCTGCATCATTGGAATGTCTGCACTTACCCACACGACTTGCTCTTGCTCAGGATTTAGCTTGCCGGATTCTGCCGTTGCATTGTTTGCATTGCTAAAGAGCCCACCTAAGTCTGGCAAAAAATGAAGCGGCTTACCGTGGCTATTTAGACCATGTTCTTCGGTAAGTCCAACGACCAAAATCTGATTGATTTTTTCGCTGGCGGCAACTGCATCTAAGACCCAATCAACCATTCGCTTACCGCCAATTTCAAGCAGAGCTTTGGGCTGTCCAACTACGCCAATTTCGGCCAGTGGGTCGTCAGCAGTGATGGTGCCACCAGCACCAATAATGGCATTCAGCATGACTTAGTTCAACTTTACAATTTCTGGTGCAAAGCCTAGCTCATCTAGCAAGGCGTCTAATTCGGTATGCGTCAGTTCACGGCCTTTGCCAGCAAGCGCAATAAGTGCTGCTTCCATCATGTTAGTGCCAAAGGTGCGGCCATCTAAACTCATTGTGCCGGTTACTAAATAACTGACACCGCGTTGACGCAACAGTTCAACATCATGCGGGGTGATTGTATTAGTAACAATGATTTTGCCGCCTAGATCATCTGGCATGTTGCGTTTGATGTAGAGCCAATCGCCAGCAATGATGGCATTGTTCTGATAATGCTTTTCATATTTTGGGACGATCTCTTCTTGTTTTTCGCCCGTTGGATACAAAACGCTCAAGGGTAAGCGACCGGCAATTGGCATGAGTAGTTTTGCTGCCCGATTGACTGCGCCAATGCTATGGAGCGGGATTGGAATATCCAGCCCTGTCATCAGATCACCAAAGGTGCACTTGTAACCACGATCTACGAAAGACATGGTCATGCCATAGCGCGAGATACCGTTAACTAAGTAGACGCTTTTTTCGGGAATTGCCGACCCGAGTTCAGCTTCTACGTGCCCTAGAATGCGTGCCTCTAACGTTTCGCGGAGGCCGCCGCCGTCAACAACTGGGGTCTTGGACACACCAGTGATGAGCTTGTGCGCCGCGTGTAGCGGATAGTTTTTCCAAGGTGTGTAGATGTAGAGATCGATGCCGCCAACGCCAAATGCGTCAGCGATGCCATCAAGATCCGCAAAGGTTTTGCGGGCAAGCGCTTCATCACCATCGACGCCAATGCGTTCGATGCGAATTTGCTCGCCTAATAAATTGACTTCAACAGCCTTGTCGCGTGTTTTGGAACCAAGGCTGACGCTGACGGCCCGTTTCATACTTCAGATTCAGGGAATGGCATAATGTCGCTCGCAACATGGTCCGCGACCGGCATTTCTGCCAAATCTTCGGGCTGGTCAAATCCAATGAGGTCGTGCAGTATAGAAAGTAACACGTAGATATTTGGGAAAGAACTCAAGCGCAACTTCATAAGTGGCTGAACAACCGCCTTTTGGCGAATGATCAACAAGCCATCTTTGATGGCAATTGGCGCTAGCGCGTGCCAAGGCACTTGAATGGAGTCTTTTTGTAAGCCACTTTGCCGTAAAGTGAGCGGGCCAAAGACAATCGGTTGTCCACTTTCGAACTTAGCTTTCATAACCTGATATTGATGATTAGTCACATGCTTCTGAATAGATGCGCCTAATCTGTCAACGCCCGGCAAGCGGTTGTCAATAATGTAAGGGCCATTTGACTTGGTTTTGATGCGATAGGAGTAAAGCATTTCATTGCCGGTTGGGGCATTGACCATTTGCTCAACCTCTTCAATTTCATCCCATTGAATGATTTCCTGACGCTTGCCTTGCCGAATGACCATGCCTTCCAAGTATTCAAACACATGAATGTCTCGCCAAGACCACCAATTGAGCAATGCCCAAACACCGCATACAGCCGCTAGTGGCCCGAGGATCATAGCTGGGCGCATTTGGTTGTAAACAAAGCTGCGGTAAGACAGGATGCCAAGAAAAGTTAGCCCTATGCCTAATAAAATAAAAAATAACCCTAGCAGCAGCCAAAAGCGGATACGCGCGCTAGAGGTATGGTATTCCGCCAAAGGCGTTTGCATATCACTCATTGCGATCTATTGTAGCAAAGGTAACGGGGATTTTTGTGTACAAAAATGCGGCCTTGGTAGACCGCATTTTGTATTGAAGCGTTGGTCGCAACGAAACGACTTTTTTGATATTTCAGAAGCAGCTATAGATGAAATTACATTACTCTTCCCACGGCTTGTAATCTAGCGATTGGTGCCGGAAATAGGTGTTGTAAAGCTCTGCATAGTGCCCATTTTGCTGGATCAGCTCTTGATGGCTGCCTTGTTCAATAATGTCACCTTGAGACAGCACGATAATTCGATCCGCACTACGGACTGTAGAAAGCCGGTGTGCAATGAGGATGCTTGTGCGACCTTCCAAGACCAGATCTAGCGCTTCTTGGATTTGTGTTTCCGTAAATGGATCGATGCTCGCGGTAGCTTCGTCCAAAATAAAAATAGCTGGATTTTGAACCAAGACGCGAGTTAGGGCGACTAATTGGCGTTGTCCCATCGACAGGCGCCCGCCGCGTTCACCAACATCACTAGCTAGGCCATTTGGGAGCGTTTCTAGCCATTCTCCATTGCCAATCTGATTTGCGACACGCTCAATTTCTGCATCGTCAATGCCCGGTGCACCATAGCGGATATTGTCTGCCACGCTCCCGGAGAATAGAAACGGCACCTGAGACACAATCCCGAGCTGTTGCCGATAGGCTTGTAGATCAACGCTGCGAATGTCCACATCATCAATGCGTAGCGCGCCACCTTGGAATTCATAGAAGCGTGAAATCAGTTTTGCCAGCGAAGACTTCCCAGCTCCAGTGTGTCCAACTAACGCAATACTTTCTCCGGGTTTGATGTCCAATGAGAATTGATCAAGAATGGTTTCTTGTTCGGTATAGCGAAAGTCGACATTGTCGAATTCAATTTTGCCTTGCAGCGTTGGTGGTGCATTGTGGGCCACTTGTTTCACGGTTGGCTCTGCATCAATCAGGGCAAAGATGCGTTCCGTTGCAGACAGCCCACCTTGAAACTGGCTCCAAAACGAAGATAGCTGGATCATTGGAAAGAAGAACCGATCAACCGTATTGAGGAATAGAAACCACGCCCCGGCTGTAATGGAACCTGCTCCAACGGCTAAGCCCCCAAACCAAATGAATGCTGCAAACGCTGACGCTGACAGGGTGCTTAACACAGGGAAGATCGTGGCAAACAATGTTCCCCGCTTGATATTGACACCATATGAATCTTGATTGACGCTGTCAAACTCGTCGTACAAGGTTTCTTCTTGTCGGAAGTTTTTTGCCACGCTAATGCCTGTGACGGCTTCCTGAATTGCTGCATTTACGTTCCCAATGGCGCGGAAACCACGGCCTGTAATGCGCCGTGCGGCGCGCCGCCACGTTTGTGCCACCAGAATAATGACGGGTGACATTACAAACAAGATGAGGGTTAGAACTGGCGAAATGCGCAGCAACACAGCAAGCAGAATGAAGATCACTGCAATTTGATTGATGACATCCCCAACTAAGCGCAGGACGTTGCCAAACTCTTGTGTGTCTGACGTGATCCGCGAAATGATCCGCCCCGATGAGAATGAGTCATAGAACGACATGTCGCGTTCTAGGGCCGCTTCAAAGGCGTCATTTCGCATGTTCAACACGATGTTGGCTGAAGCTTTTGCGAACCAAATCGTGCGTAGATAGTTAAGGCACCAAATGGCGACGCCCAAGCCTAGAAAATAGAGCGCGTATTGCTGTAATGGAATTGCAGCGCCATTTTCAATGGTCTCAACAACTTCACCAGCCAAGATTGGAATAATGGCTTGGGCAACTGCAGTCAGGCCAATGACAATGCCAACGCCCGTAAACAATCGCCGTTCGCGGCGCATATAACTGCCAATTCGTTGTAGCAGTTCACTGTCTTTATATTGACGATCGTAGTCTTCTTGATTGAGATTACCGAAAAAGCTCATAACTAAGCATCGCCTCCAAAGCGTTGGAAGATACGCCCATATGCTGCCGATGTTTCGATAAGTTCATCATGATTGCCAGCGGCCACAATTTGACCGTGCCGTAGCACCACAATTTTGTCTGCCCAACGAATTTGAGACAGACGGTGTGTAATAAGCAATGTTGTTTGGCCTTGTGATGCCTCTCGGATAGCACGTTGAATTTGGTCTTCAGTAGCGCTATCGATGGCGCTGGTCGAGTCGTCCAGAATAAGAATGCGTGGTTTGACCAAGAAGGCACGTGCTAACGCAATGCGTTGCCGCTGACCACCCGATAGCGTGACCCCTCGTTCACCAATGACGGTTTCATAACCGTCTTTGAAGCCGGAGATGAAGTCATGCGCCTGTGCTTTTTTTGCTGCTGCAATGATCATGTCTTTGGTAGCTGTCGGGTTACCAAAGGCAATGTTGTCCGCAATTGAGCGTGAAAATAAAAATATGTCTTGCTCAATAATCGACACTTGCTGCCGGAGTGAGGCCATATTCCAATCGCGAACATCAACGCCGTCTACGCGGACTTGACCTTTGGTTGTGTCATAGATCCGATTAATCAATTTGACCAGAGTGGTTTTACCAGTCCCTGTCTGACCAACAATCGCAACAGTTTCGCCAGGTTCAATCGTAAGGTTGATGTCTTTGAGCACTTGTACTTCTGGAACATAGCCAAAACTGACATTGTCGAAGGTAATAGCGCCTTCAATTTCTGCGTCATGCCCGGCAGCATTTTGATCTAGCTCAGTTTCTTTATTGATGAGTTCCAAAATCCGTTTGGCACCAGCAACCCCTAGCGCAACTTGTGAGTACGCAAACAGAGAGACAAACACTGGGAAGCCAAATAGACCAAGCAACAAGACATAGTCTGGAATAGCACCAATTGGTACTTCCCCTAACTCATATAGCCGCGTAACGTGCCAGAACCCAATGGCATTCGCAATGCCAAACATCAACAGGGGGATGTAGCGCGCTTCAATGTGACTCTGCGCAATAACGGCATCGCGGTAAGCGGTTGCGTTTTTGCGAAACAGGTTCATCTCATTGGTTTCTTGTGCAGTGCCTTTGACAATTTCAATTCCATCAATTGCTTCTGCCAAGCGGGCATTCAATGTTCCAAAGTTAGCCCGTGCTTTTTCTGCGACCGGACTAAGTGCGCGCAAGTACCAAACCAATGCAATGATGTAGAGCACTGTAAACACAGCCGGCAAAATCATCAATTGGGGATGAATGCGGCTAGAGAAGATGATCGGCATGATGAGAAACATGAAGGAACCGATCACTAAGTTCAAGCCTGGGTTGGCTAACAAATTGATCTCACGCACATCGTTTGTTGCACGAGCCATGGTGTCCCCAACTGGGTTGAGGTCATGGAAGGTCATACTTTTGCCTACCAATTCCCCATAGAACTCATCACGCATATCGCGTTCTAGACGCTGTCCAACAACTTCAGCCGAAAAGTTGCGTAAGAATTGCAAACAAGCGCGCAGGAGTTGGCTTCCTAGCAATGCCATTGCGGCCCAGCGCACAGTTGCATAGTCAGGGGTGTCGTTCAAGACCACTGCATTGAAGGCAATCCCGATACACAATGGGACAACTGCTGCCAACGCTGCGTTTGAAATCGCGCCAATGAAGATGCCAGTAAATGGCAGCAGGTTACGTCTGATGTGTGACGCGATCCAGCGTGGGGCGGAGGTGCGATTCGTATCGTATGTTTTATCGATTGAAAATTCGGATATCGTCATAAATTATTTGGTGAGTTCCAATAAATCCCATAAATTGCCATAGAGGTCTTCAAACACTGCGACTGTACCGTATTCAGCGACTTTAGGATCTCGGACAAAGGTGATGCCTTTGGCTAGCATGGCATTGTAGTCACGCCAGAAGTCGTCTGTTTGTAGAAATAGAAAAACACGCCCGCCAGACTGCCGGCCAATAAAAGGTTCCTGCTCTGGTTTAGAGGCGCGTGCCAGCAATAACGTGGCACCATCGTCGCTGCCTGGTGGGCGCACTGTAACCCAACGTTTGTCTTGCTCAGGTTGGTAAATATCTTCTACGAGAGTGAAATTGAGGGTGTTGCAATAGAAGTCGATCGCTTCATCATAGTCGCGAACAACAACTGCAACATGCAGTAGCCGCTGTTTCATATTTGTTTTTAGCTATTGACCTGAGGGGTAGTATCAGGAGTGTTACGAAGTATTGCTGTGTGCTAGTGTGCGCACATATGTTTCAAATTATACCGTGTTTGCAACTAGTTTACTTTGAAGATCCACGCTAGTCCGTTAGTAAATTCAAGGGTGTAGTGTTCTGAGTTTAGGAATTTACTGGGTGTAAAGTGTTGTCCTTGCGGCCCAATGTAAACATGCGTCACGCCTTCTGTTTCAAGGGCAGTCAAGAATTCTGTCGTGTTGACATCGGATGTGTTCCACGCAATGGTGCCAAAATCGAAAACTTGTTGCGCATAGGGCTTGTTATAGACATACCAAAAGGTTGGTGTTGTGGTCGTACGTCCTGTAACAGCTGGGATCCAATAGCCTGCGTCAGCCCCGGCCCAGACAGTGTTGTCATACCAAGGCCATAAATTGATGAGGAAATGGTCATCGAGCGTGGTGTTGGCATTGATCCATGCCATTGCTTCCATGTCAGCTGGAGTTCCTAACACTGCCCCGGGTTCGATGACATCTAAGGTGTTGCGCAAGCCCACAATTGCGCATGCGCCAATTAGCAAGCCAATTGTGATTTGTTTGAGGCTGACTACTATTGAGTTTGCAGGTCGCCAATCAAATGCACTTACCGCTGCATAAGCAAAGACAATACAGGCTGGAACAAACAGTGTGATGTAAAACGTGTGGTTCGTAATGACCCAGGTGGTGCGTAGTCCAAATTGATCTAGATTGAGAATGAGGAACTGTAAAGCTAACCAAAGCGCAACAGCAAAACTCCAGCGTTTGCGGTGCCAAGCGGCAATCAATAGGCCCAGAACCGCTATGGGCAACCAATATTGTTCGATGAATGGCGTCTCAGTAAGATAGTTTGTTGGGAATTTGGTGTATGACGT
>JAHDBS010000424.1 GCA_020630225.1 Anaerolineales bacterium
GGGCAATTTACATTCTTGAACTTCAATCCGCTGCGATTTCGAGAAACGCACCCATTCACCATCAGCAGCGCACCAAATGCAGACGGCAGCTTACGCTTTCTGATCAAAGGCTTAGGGAGCTATACCAAGCGTCTCAATCAGCTTGAGGTGGGGACTGAGGCACGCGTCTCTGCTCCGTATGGGCACTTTCAGTTGACGTCCGACTCACAGTCGCAAGTGTGGATTGGTGGTGGCATTGGCATCACCCCGTTCCTAGCTTGGAGCGAAGCATTATCATCCAATTGGGCACCTAAGACACACTTATATTACTGTGTGCAACGCCCTGAAGACGCGCTAATGCTCCCGAAACTCGCCGAAGCAGCAGCCAGAGTGCCAAACTTCACCTACTCTGTAATTGCCTCAAAAGTAGGGAAACGACTGAGTGCGAATCAAATCGTGGAAGAGCTAGGGTATGACCTAGCCCAGACTGACGTGTACTTCTGTGGCCCAGTTGGCATGCGCAACGCACTCAAACACGGTTTAGGCAAACATGGCCTGCCTGGCGCAAACTTCCACTATGAAGAATTTGAAATGCGGGAGGGTATCGGAATTATCAAAACGCTCCGACGTTGGTTCAGGATCTAACTAGTCGTGGGAACGAATGAGATCCGCGACCATCTCACCGATCACTTCGGACCCGAGTTGTGAGGGATGCAGGAAGTCATCATCGTAAAACTCTAAATTAGAGGGCTGGATTACATCCTCAGCATCGACTACATAAAAACTCGGCAATTGAGCGGCTAGCAATGCTAGCCGCTCGTCGTATGTTTGCATAATGTCGCGACATTGCGGGAATGTATCAGGAGCATCCTCAGGAACATCGTAATAGCTGATAAATACAACTTGAGGCCCGGCTTCCATCATCTCTTCCACAAACTCTGGCAAAGCTCCAGCGGCACCTGAATCCGAGATAATACTGTCTAAGGTGGTTTCGCAGGCATCACAGCCACACTCATCATTAAAATCATTGCCACCGCCGTCCATCACTACCCAGTCCCAGTCATCTGCAACGTATTGCAACCGAATATCCATTTCTTCAGCGTCAGCAAGTTGATTGGTTAGATAAGAGCCGCTAACGGCTAGATTTTCCACTTCAGCATCTAACTCGTATGCAATCACATCGGCAATCGAGGTGCCATCTTCACGATTCCAAGCCATAAATGAATCGCCAATAGCAAGGATACGCAGTTCACCTTCTACAAAACTTTCTTCTGGCTCAAATGTTTCGTCTTCGGCACAAGCAACGAAGACAAAACTGAGCAGGACTAGGAAATAGCGGCTTACATTTTTCATGGACACAAGTCTACAGCTAAATGTTCAGCCACAGCTGTATTTTCTACGCGGTAAGGGGTTTCAGACGGTGTTACTAATGCAGACAGATTGCGAACATTGTCACGTTGGCTTGCAACAAATTCACTAATGTCAGTTACAGACACAAGACCGTCACCTTTGAAAGGCGTCAGCATCTCATTACGTAGACCGAGCTGAATTGCTCGGCGCTGTTCTTTCGCACCATTTGGGGCATGATCTGGATCCCACTGCAAACGCACATTAGAAGCGGCAATCGCCTGTTGCCAAACAGCTTTGCTTTCATAACGATCTGGCTGAAATGATGACCAGACTGCATCACGCAAAATAGCGTCAAAATAATCACGTTTGAGCCGAATGGCAAGCGTGATCTCTTGACCAGCTTTTGTGCCCCACCCTGACCGATACATCATCCATAAAAAATTTGGCTTGATCCAACTCATCCGGCTATAGCTGAATGCACCGCCAAAATAACCGTGTTCAGCCGCAAACAATCCGATTTCTGGGCGGTAGGCCTGATAGACAACAATTGTCTCAGCATCGTATTGCGCCATGATGTGTCGCCCTGTTTGAGGCCATGCTGCCTCTTGTGCCAGATAAGGTTTGGTAATTAGACTATACTTACTCATATTAGTGTAAATAATACACGAATATTATTTTAGAAAGCAAGGCTTAAATAAAAATGGCTACCTAACGGTAGCCACTTTCTAAATTCAAGACTAACTTACGCTACGATGCAGCGTCTTCTGCTGCTTCTTCAGCAGCGTCTTGCCCTTCAGCAAGGCCAGACTTGAAACCGCGAATCCCGCGACCCAACTCTGTACCAATTTTGCTAATGCGGCCGACACCGAACAAGAGCAGGACAATGGCCAAGATAATTACCAATTCCCATGGACCTAACTTCATTTTGAATTCTCCTTTTACAAAAGCGTATTGCTACGCTAACTCGTCAGATGACTTGATTATAAAACGAAATCGCACGCTACTCTTTGCTTGAGGATTAATAATTACCTCGTATCGCTGTCCAGAGTGCAACCGCGATTGCGACACTAATTGCAATAAATCTACCGTCTAGCCCCGCTGTTAGTCGCCTTTCAAATCGGCTTCTTCTTCAGCCACTAAGTCAGGAAACTCCTCGCGCTCACGACGGCGGCGTGCGCGATAAGGGAAATATGCAAATAAAATACTGATTATGTAGAGCGCCATCAGTGGCACAGCAACCAGCGCCATGTTGAACGGATCAACTGTTGGCGTAATAACAGACGCTGCAATTACACACCCAACAATTGCCAAGCGCCAACCGCGAATAAGCTGTTGCGGTGTGACAAAACCCAGCTGAGCAAGGAACATCATGACCAATGGCATTTCGAACGCAACGCCAATCCACATTGTCAGTTGCATCACGAATGGCACATAGCCCCGCGACGACCACTCCACTTGGAAGAGATCTGGCGCAAATGTTGCCAAATATTCAATTGCGGTTGGGATCATCAGGAACCAAGCAAAAGAAGCACCAATGCAGAACAAAATGAACGTCATTGGCACAATAAAGCGCATGAGACGCAGTTCTCTTGGGGTAAGGCCAGGAATAACAAACGCCAAAATCTGATAAATAATAATCGGCGAGGCGATTGCGATGCCCATCGTTAGGCCAACGCGAATAAAGATGGAAATGCTTTCTGTAGGCTCCAGAACCAGGAGCTTGCCACCATACGGTTCTGAAAGAATTCGAATAAAGTCATCAACAACGAAAAAACTGAGCGTAGTCATAATTGCGACTGCAATTACCGCTTTGATCATGCGGCCTTGGAACTCCCGTAGGTGATCCAGAATGCCCATGCCGCCATCTTCTATTGAACGCGTTGCTGGAGTAGTTGCCATTGGCGCTATTTTAGCAGGTCGTTCTTAGAAGATGGTTAGATTGGGTAGCGAATGGCGCTTAGAGTAGGGGAATAAAACAAGCAGGCTAATACTGGTGTCGTATATGCTGCAGACTGAAGAGAGTGTAGATACTCAGAAATGAACTACGCCATTCCATCCAAAAATTCATTCATTGCTGCCATCGTAATTTCTAATTTTCGTTCTGGAGAGGCAATTGCTTGATTGATGAGGCCGATGGCCGCTGGTCCAACAATATCTCGCGCAATTTGATAACAGGGAACGACTTCAGTGAGGAACGCTGGTAAGTTGTCGTAGCTCAGCAGTGCATGGCTTTGGCTTTCCGCTACTTTGAACACGCCACGAATTTCAACACGTTCGCCGTCTGGCATTACCGCATGCAGACGTCCAGGCGTGCTGAGGTCAAGCTCACGCAGAAACATCTGCGTCAATTTGACTGCAGATGACGTCGCTTCAATTTCCATGCGTGGGTGTAGCTGTCCACGGGTGACAATCCAGTCTAACAACTGCGTATCTGAAATGATGGTGCCGTAATCATCAATGCCCCGGATTGGGAACATCAATTCTGGCGCACGATATTGTAGAAAGCCACACGTTAGAGAAACCGTATCACCTTCAAGCGCATTCCCAAGGCCCGCAAGTACAGCATAGTCACCCAAAATAACGACCTGAAACTGTCCAAACTGCGTGACTTGACCAGAGAGTTGATGCGTTGCAAGAGTTGTCATAAGCTATTGTTAGTGTTTGTTGAGGCCGCGTTTCCAGAAACATGGGGTTCACGGTAAAATTCAAGAGCTGGCGT
>JAHDBS010000425.1:0-2754 GCA_020630225.1 Anaerolineales bacterium
CATGCACAGTGTAGGTGTACTTGCCCGGAAAGATCACATCGGTGTTGATGTCATCACCATATTTCCAGACCTTGCCTTGTATCAGATCACTCATCACTCATCACCTGACGTGGATCAGCTATTTTGCCGACTAGGGCGCTCGCCGCCACAACTTCTGGACTGCTCAAATACACAAACGCACTCGGCTCGCCCATGCGGCCCCGGAAATTACGGTTCGCGCTGGAAATACAGACTTCCTCAGGGCCTAACACGCCCAAGTGATTGCCCATGCATGGCCCACAGCCCGGTGGCCCAAAAATCGCGCCGGCATTGATTAGGTCGGCAACATAACCTTGGTTGGTTGCGTCTTGCATCACTTCGCTAGACGCAGGCACAACAATAAAACGTGTGCCGGGATTGATGCGTTTGCCGCGCACAATGTTGGCGGCAGCCGCGATGTCTTCTAAACGCCCATTGGTGCAAGTGCCAATTACAGCTTGGTCAACGGCAACATCAACGACTTCACTAATGGGACGCACGTTGTCTACTTTGTGCGGCAGCGCGACCAATGGCTCAAGCGCTGATAAATCGATTTCATAGTCAGCGCTGTATACCGCTTCTGAGTCAGGTAGTAGCACGATGTCGCGTACAACAGCCTGCGCTTCCGTAATCGACATGCCTATGCGGCGTGCTAAGCGGGGCGCTAGGTAATTGAAGACCGTTTCATCTGGCGGCATAAAGGCCGACTTTGCACCGAATTCAGCCATCATGTTTGGCAGCACCATGCGGCTATCGATAGACAGTGAGGCGATGCCGTCCCCTGCAAATTCCACTGCTTGATATAGTGCGCCATCTGCACCCACTTTGCCAATGATGTGCAGCGCAGCGTCTTTAGCAGTGACGTACGGTGACAGCTTCCCGGTGAGTGTAATCTTGACAGTCTCAGGCACGCGCAGCCATAGCTCTTGCGTTGCCCACACCACGGCCACTTCTGATCGGCCAATGCCAGCGCCAAACGCACCCAGCCAGCCGAAATGCGGCGTATGGCTGTCTGAGCCCAAAATCATTTGTCCGGGCAAAATTAGCGCTTCTTCCGAATGCACCTGATGGCAAATGCCACGTCCAACTTCAAAGAAATGTTCTACACCGTGGTGTTTCACAAAGGCGCGAATGTCGGTATGGTTTTTGGCGTGCGCAGGGGTTGGCGGCGGCGCGGCGTGATCAAGGGTGATCACCAAGCGGTCTGGATTTGGAATCTGGTCTTGCCCAAACTGCGCATACACGCGCGAAATTGGCGCAGTGTTGTCATGCGACAACACGCGATCAGGCCGAACATCGACCACTTGGCCGACAGCAACCGACTCTAAGCCAGCGGCGCGAGCAATGGCCTTCTGTGCAAATGTATAGCTCATAAAACTGCCCACTAAGGTTCACAAAGAGGCACGAAGGAACAGCTCTTAGTGCACCTTCGTGTCTCTTCGTGGGCGAATATTAGACGTTGAGTTCGGCGAGGACTTTCTTGATGGTCGCTTCTTCCATTTCTGGTTTTGCCCAGCGGAAGAGGATCAGATCTACATCGCTCAAGGTGAGGCGTTTGTGGTCGGCAACTTCTTTGATGTGTTCTGCAATTTCGCGCAATTTTGCGTCAGACAATTCCAGACCCAACTGTTGCGAACGGTCTTTGACCGCATTCCAGCCCGTGAGCTTGTGCGCAATTGAGATGTAACGCGTCATGCCAAAATCTTCGGGATTGAGGATCTCGTACGTTTCAGGGTTGTTCAGCACGGCCTTCGCATGAATGCCGGCTTTGTGGGTGAAGGCGGTCATACCAGTCACAAAGTGATTGAACGGTACACCGATGCCAACTTTCTTAGCCACAATGTTGTCTAAGTCACGCAGCTTGTCGAGCTGGTACTTCGCCATGGTTGCGTCGCGGTCATAGGCATACATGCGCGCGACAAAACCTTCCAACGCAGTGATCCCATTGCGTTCCCCAATCCCTAAGACCGTGGTGTCAATGTGGGTTGCCCCAGCACTTAGCGCTGAGTAAGCGTTCGCAATTGCACAGCCCGTATCGTTGTGGCCGTGGAATTCAATGTCAGCATCTGTCAAACGGCGCAGCGTATGCACCAATTGGTAGACCTGATTAGGGGTCGCTACGCCAACTGTGTCAGCGACGCCAAAGCGATTGACTAAGTTCAAGTGATCAATTGCCAAATACACGCGCAACAAGTCTGCTGTTGAGCTGCGGAAGGAGTCTTCCGTAGAAAAGCGTAGCTCAACGTCTGGCGCTTGCTCGCGAATAAAAGACATCACATCTTGCGCGAGATCAATAATTTCATCGATGCTTTTGCCGTGACTGAATTTACGCAAATATGAGGACGTGCCAATGACGACATCAAGGCCATCCACGCCCGTGTCGAGTGCCATTTGGGCATCGGTTTTATGACAGCGGATGTGGGTCAACACCTTGGCATTTAGCCCGAGGTTAGCAATAGTTTCACAGTCTTCTTTTGATTTTGGTGAAGCCAATGGTGACGTGAGCTCGATATATTCAACGCCAAAGTCGTCGAGTGCTTCTGCAATTTCAACTTTGTCGGCGGTTGAAAAGTCTGCCCCAACGAATTGTTCGCCTTCGCGCAGGGTGCTTTCAATAATGGAAAATTTATCTAATGACATGGATTAAGTGATTCGTAAGTTTGTTTGTTAGAGGGTTAGTTTGATGGTCAGGTAACACCTTGAATAGCTCAGATGAAAACCAACAAACTCACCAAC
>JAHDBS010000425.1:2854-4044 GCA_020630225.1 Anaerolineales bacterium
CGTTCCCGTTCTGACACATTCGAGATCACAGTTTCAACGGTGGCACTGCCAAGCGTGTCAACATCGTTGACGGTAATTGCATACCCAATAGTAGTGCCATTGGCAGGGGCCTTATTTCCAAGGTCACTCCAAGGAATGGCGAGTTCAATGTTGTATCCGACACTGGTTTTGGTGCTCACAATAAAAATGTTATGTCCAAATTCTTTTGCATTGTCACCGCTAAATGCGCCTTCATAACGTAAGGCGCGCGGCCCAATGCCGCCAAAGTCACCTGGTGACGCGATGATCATAAAATCATCGTCATTGCTGCTTGTGCCATTGTCGCCAGTGAGATCTAAATCAAAATCGAGCTCGATGCTGTCACCGTTGTAGATCTCATTATTGTTGTTGACCTGCACATGCACATCATCAACAACTTCTACTTTGAGATACAGATAGCTGCTATCCCAAAGCATAAAAATGGCGCTGCCAATGTCAGCATCATTGGCTGGCGGCTGAGCGCCCGCAATTTGGAACGGTGCTGTTACCCCAATCAATCCCGGCCACTCTGAGAACTGCCCATCGATTGTAATTCCAACCGGCGCGGCCTTGATTGTGAGATCAGCCGAATCTTTTACGCTGACTGTGCTGTTGTTGCCAGCTAGGACAGCAACTCTAGCTGTTGGCGCAATCGATGGTGTCTGCGTTGCTGTTGGTTCAACGGTTGCGGTTGGCGGCACAAATGCCGTTTCAGTCGGCTCTTGGGCAAACGGTGTGACGGTTGCCGTTGCCACTTGCGTATTGATGCGTGTTGGCACCAACTGTTCACTTGGCTCGGTTGCTGTTGCTAGCCCAGCGAGTACAGGCGTTGCGCTTGGAGCAGGCTCAGTTGGTGGTATTTCTATCTCAGGTGCTTGTGCTTCTGCCGTTTGCGTCGTGATCTGCGAGATCAGTGCGTCGAGGCCGCCGGGATCTTCTTCAGGCTCTAGCGTCCGTAACCAGATGGCAAAGACCGCAACGCAGCTTAGGATGGCAGCAAATGAAATTGCGACTGCTAACCAACGAATAAGCCGCCGATTAGGGTTCGGCTGTGGCTCTGGGTGACCGTTCTGCTGATAATATCCCATAGGGATAGTGTACGCGATTTAGACGAAAACTAGTTGTCTAATACCGAAATAATGATGTCAAGCACACTGTCTAGCTCATCTTTT
>JAHDBS010000426.1 GCA_020630225.1 Anaerolineales bacterium
CAGTGTTCTTGGCTTGAATATTAACAAAATGGAAAGGAATGAGCAATTTAAGGCTGTAATTGTTGGGGGCGGTATTGTTGGCTGCAGTATTGCCTATCACCTCACGGAATTGGGATGGCAAGACATTCTGGTTCTGGATAAGGGCGATCTGTTTGAAAACGATGGCTCTAGTTCGCATGCGCCGGGAGTGTTAGGCCTCGTCACTGGCGAGCCGACCCTGACGCGCTGGGCGCAATACTCTGCCGAGCTATATGCGTCGTTAGGCTGTTTTCATCGCGTTGGTGGCATTGATGTTGCGCTGACCGATACCACTGTGCATGAACTAAAACGCCGTCATGGACTAGCGTTAGCACGTGGCATGCCCGCACGTTATATTGATCGTGACGAGCGTGAGGCGCTGTTTCCGCACATTAATCATGCGGATATCAAAGCAACGTTGTTTCATCAGCATGATGGCATGACACATGGCCCCACAATTTGCGCGGCCTTTGCAGCACGCTGTGGCTCAGCGGTTGAATTCCGAGCGAATACCCCCGTAGCCTCCCTTGTGACAACGCAAAATCAGATAAAAGCTGTTGTCACTGACGCTGGTCAGACGATTGAAGCCGAGCATGTCATTCTGGCGACCAATATTTGGGGCTCTTTATTAGCAGAGCAGGTTGGCATTACCGTGCCAATGTTGGCTGCGCAGCATCAATATGTCGTTACTGACCCGTTGCCATTGCTAAACGCTGAAACAGCAGACGTTCGCATGCCAAATTTGCGGTACTTTGACTATGGCATTTATGTTCGCCAGCATCAACAAGCCTATGGCTTTGGTAGTTATCACCATCAAGCGTTGATGGTCTCTGCGGAGAACGTTGGTAAATCTTCCATCAAGCCGTTTACCCCCGCCGACTTTGATGCCGCTTGGGATCTGATGCAGACTCAGTTGCCGGCATGTGAAGGCAGTGGATTTTCCCGCGCTTTCAATGGGATGTTTGGCTTCACAATTGATGACCATCCCATTCTCGGTGAAACGCCGGACCTGCGCGGGCTATGGTTTGCCATTGGGTCTTGGGTGACCCATGCTGGCGGCGTTGGGCGCACCATCGCCCGCTGGATTGACAGTGGTACACCAGACTGTGACACGCATCGGGTGGATGTTAATCGTTTCCACGACTATCACCGGACAGAACATTTTATTCTGCAACGCAGCAGTACGCACTACTCACAACATTTGCAGGTTATTCATCCGAAGGAACCGTGGGGCGATCCGCGGGATATTCGCCATGCGCCATATCATGCCCAAATGCAAGCATTAGGCGCTGCGTTTGACGAATTCGCGGGGTGGGAAATGGCGCAATGGTACAACGCCAATGCGCCGCTAGTTGAAAAATATAAAGCTCAGATTCCCCAGCGCGATGAGTGGAGCGCGCGCCATTGGTCGCCTATTGCAGCGGCAGAACACTTGGCAACGCGCGACACGGCGGGGTTGTTCAATATCAATGGATTGACCCGAATTGAAGTGACCGGCGCTGACGCAACAGCATACCTTGAGCGTGCCTGCGCAAACCGGATTGATAAACCTATTGGTCAAATTACGTACACGCCATTGCTCAACGCAAATGGCAAGCTCGTAGCAGACCTTATTGTGGTGCGGCGGGCAGCGCAAGACTATTTGCTCATCACCAGCACGTTACACGGCCAGCATGACCTAGCTTGGTTACGGCTAAATGCGACTGGGGATGTCACCCTGCGTGATGTCACCGCAGACTGGACCGGTGTGGCAATTTGGGGGCCACAGGCACACGCCATTCTGCAGCCGCTAACAAATACAGACTTAGCTGACACGGCCTTTCCTTATTATTCCGCGCAACAAATCGAAGTTGATGGCATTGCAACCTTGGCACTGCGGATGTCATTTGTTGGCGAATCAGGTTGGGAATTGCACTGTTCGAAGGCTGTTGGTGCGCAGCTATGGGATGCCGTTTGGCAAGCCGGGCAAGACCATGGCTTAGTGGCAGTTGGCAGCGTGGCCTTAGATTCGCTTAGCAAAGAAAAAGGCTATGTGATCTATGGCAATGACATCAATAGTGATGACACGCCCCTAGAAGCTGGCTTGGGCTGGACCGTCAAGCGCGATGGGACTGACTTTATTGGTAAAACTGCCGTTGATGCGCAGCGGAAACAAGGCATTGACCGCAAACGCTGCACGCTGGTGTTTACAGACCCAGCCGCCATGGCGATGGGTGGTGAACCTGTCTTGGCCGACGGTGTCTGCGTTGGGTATGTCACCAGCGCAAACGGTGGCTACTCTATCGGTAAGCACATTGCGTATGCCTATTTACCCAAAGCCTATGCCAAGGTCGGAACCGAACTTACCGTCGAATATTTTGAAAAACGCTATCAAGTTGTCGTTGCAAAACAGCCACTACTTAGATAGAGGATAGATTTATCTTCCAATCCTATGTCTCAACGCCGTCGTAAACAATCCAAAGCAAACCGCAAGCGCTCTTCTTTTCACGCTGTGCCGTGGAAGCAGTTGGTCAATCCATATGCGCCGCTCGAAATCTGTACTGCTGAACAAGTGGAACAGATTCACGAGGCAACGCTGGATATCCTCGAAAACATCGGGATTGATTTTATGGATGCCGAAGCACTTTCCATTTGGGAGAAAGCCGGCGCCAAGATAGATCACGCCAGTCAGCATGTCTGGATTGATCGCGGTTTGGTGATGGAATTGATTGCCAAAGCACCGGAGAAGTTCACCCTAAAAGGCCGTAATCCGGGACGTGACATGGTAATTGGTGGTAATCACATCAATTTCCTGCCGGGGGGGGGATTTGCTTTTATTAGCGACCTCGACAGTGGCAAACGCGGGGGCACGCGTGAAGACTTTGCCAACTTACTCAAGCTGATCCAGATGAGTAATGTGATGCACGGAACAGGCGTGGCACTCATTGAGATGATGGATGTGCCTGTGTCATATCGGCACTTGCATCGTTTGCTGCTCAACATGACGCTGAGCGACAAGCCCACCACCGGGGCTGCGCATGATCGCATCATCCCGCAGGATGTTCTGAATATGGCCCGCATTGCATTTGGTGATGCCGCCTTAGACAACCCCGTTGATCCTGTGATTGTCGGGATTGTTAACGTCAACAGCCCTTTACGCTACGACGAACGCATGTTGGGTGGCCTCATTAGCTATGCAACTGCAGGACAAGCGCTCATTATGACGCCGTTCATTGTGGCTGGCGCGATGAGCCCAATTACGATTGCGGGGGCGATTGCGCAACAAAATGCTGAGGTGTTGGCAGGGACAGCGCTCGCACAGCTTATTCGCCCAGGCACACCTGTGCTCTATGGCCCATTTTCAACCAATGCCGATATGCGCTCTGGCAGTCCGGCTTTTGGGACGCCTGAGGGAGGCTGGGTGTCTGTGATGGCGGCGCAAATGGCACGGTATTACAACCTGCCGTCGCGTGGCAATGGCGGTCTGACCAATGCCAATAGTAACGATGCACAGTCGGCGTACGAAGCGTTATGGACGCTTTGGCCGACAGTCATGGCGCATAGCAATTACATTATGCATGGGGCGGGCTGGCTTGAGACAGGTCTTACTATTTCGTTTGAAAAGCTGATGCTGGATATGGAAAATCTCGCGATGTTCCAGCATTTCTTACAAGGTATTGAAGTCAATCAGGACACCTTGGCAGTCGATATGATGGCTGAGGTTGGTCCAGGGGGGCATCACTTTGGGACATCACATACGCAGGCGCGTTTTAGCAATGCCTTCTATGAACCGTTCTTGAGCACGCGCCTTTCAATGGAGAACTGGCAAGCCCAAGGGGCACCAGATGCAGAGAAGCGCGCCAATATGCTCTGGAAAGAATTGCTCAAAGAGTATGTCCCGCCACCGATCGACTCGAATGTCAAACAAGCGCTTGAAGAGTACGTTGCAAAACGTGAGCGCGAACTAGAAGGCGTGGACTTGTATTACTAGCGTCTTGCTACCGGACACTTTCTAACAAACTGCGAATTTGCTCGTA
>JAHDBS010000427.1 GCA_020630225.1 Anaerolineales bacterium
CCGCGTTGATTAACTCACGGTCTAACGTGGCGATGCACCAAACCAATGGTAGGTGCGAATATTTATATATTTGACCCCATCTTTCAAATCTTCGATAGGAGAGCCGAAGACGATCCCGTAAAAAACCACCCAATATGGCAAGTATGGGAAAAAGGAGGCTGCCAATGACAACTTGAGCAGCGATCTCACTTAATATTCCCGAGGGATCAAATGTTTGTTGTAGTAGAGAGTTCATGATTTTCCTTATGCGTTAGACACGCAAGGAAAATCATGCAGGGTTAGTTATCCCTGTTGCTTTTCCAGCATTCTAACTTTGCTAATTAACGTTTCGCGAAGCGCAACGTCTTTTTCAAATACATCCTTACCTAATTGAGTCACGCAAAGTACGCGTGTAATACGAGCATCTATCTGGTCCTTGTCCGGAGGTATCGCGTCCACTATTAGGGCATGTTTTTGTAATTTCTTTATCGCTCTATAGCCAGTTCCAGTCACAGATGTGCCTGAACCAATAAAATACTTTTGCAAGTTGCGTAGTAAGCCCGTTGCGTGCATTGGGCCAGTAAGCAACTCGCCTAATACAAAGAACTCCATTGGCTTGAGTGGCAAAAATTTATCAACTTCTGGATGGCTACGCTCAGAAGATGACGGCTGACCAGTAACTGGAATTACCGCCCAATCGTCTTCAGGAACCACCTGTAAAGCAAATATATTTGTCGCAATAAAATAATGAGAGCCTTTTACTTTCCAACGCTTACGCATGTATCCGTTGATTTTTCTCTCAATCAAGTTGCTCAGCCAAACAAACGGACTCAAAATACAGTTCGCAATTTGGAGGGCTATTGGGTTGAAAAGACCAGGAATGTGGTCAATAGAAAAACTTGGGAAATGCATAATGTTGTGTGTTATCGGGTTAGGCCATAGGGTCAGATTAGGAAAAGTCTGAAAATTCTCTTTAGATTTGTCTCTTGTGGTTACTAAGTTCAGACGCGCGACAAATTCAGCCGCTTCAAAAATGAAGGGCCGATACAGTATCGAGTCGGTAAATGTCGCGTATGTCATGATGAATGCTCTAAACACTCCAAAATGGAGCGTTTAGAGTGTAGCAGTTGGCTAAAGTAGAGTCAACACTTTTTTGAAAGTATTTGATTTTTTTGCAATGAGAGATTTATGAGTACAGATAGGAGGGAATTCTATGCTGAATCTATCTTAGCTCAGCCCAAGCCGCTTCAATCGCTGTCAGTAGCGCCGTTTCTGCGTGTGTCCTCAGAATATCAACACACGTCTCATATTCAGCCAGTGCCTTTGCTCGGTCGGTTTTCAAATACACTTGCGACTTATTCCAATGCGCTAGTGCAATGGAGCGCGGTGCACCAATTTGCTCCGCTAACGCTTGCGCTTGATCCAGATATTGCAGTGCCAACGTATCCTGATCTTGCACTGAGGCCACGCGGGAGAGCCCTGTTAGGGCAATGGACATTCCGCGTAGGTCTTGAACTTGCCGCCGAATTTCAAGGTCTTGTTCCCAACCTGCTTTGGCAATTTCATATTGATCTGCCCGAAATGCAGCTTCGGCCAAATTCCCGTTAGCGTTGGCAATTTTGCGTGGTTCACCGATTCGCTCTGCAATGGCTAGGGCGTTTTCGTAATGCTTGACGGCTTGGGCGTTATTGTCTTCGTCTAAGGCAATACTGCCTAAGTTCAAGAGCGTGTTGAATTGCTCGGGTAAGTTTTCGAGGGTTTGGGCAATGTCTAAAGCGGCAATAAAGGCTGCTTTGGCTGAGACTGTATCGCCCTGATTGCGAAAGCAGATGCCAGTGTTGTTCCGAATTTTGGCCTCAAGACCGCCATAATTGTGCAGACGAGCAATCGCAATGCCGTCTTCAAATGCGCGAATCGCTTCGGGATAACGGGCTGTATTTTTATATACAAGCCCAAGTTGATTATGGATCTTCACCAGCGATTCAAATGCACCATCTGTTGCAAATAGCGGTTGCGCCTGTTGATAAAACGCAATTGCCTCAATATAGCTTTTACGCTGCGCACTAAGTAGCCCCAAACTTGAAAATATCCGCCCCCGCAGTTCTGCTGACATTTCTGCTTCAGGCAGCGCAAGCGCTTGCTGGAAATAGGCATTGGCAGCGTCTAGGTTGCCACGCGTACGTTTGACTGACCCTAAGTTGATGAGACAACTCGCCCGTGCTGCTGTCGTTTGCACGTGCTCCAATTGGGTCAACAATAGTGCTTCTGCTTGCTCTGGATTACCAGCTTGTCGATGTAACAACGCTAGTTCGGTGCGCAATGTTCCTTGACCAGCCTTGTCCGCCAAATATTGCGCTGCGGCTAGGGCTATTTCTAATTGGGCAATGCGCGCATTCGCCGGATAGTCTAGCGGCAACGGCAGTGCCGCCAAGGCATAATCACGCTGTAACGGAGCGGTGGTGGCGTCTAGTGGCTGGGCAAACAGCCAGTCTGCGGTGTTGCGTAGTTTGGTGACTTCAGCGTTGAGTTGCGTGAGGCCAGCCTCTTTTTGATCAGGATTGTTTAGTTGGTCCGCAATGCTGCGCAGCGTGGCAAGGTCGCCGCGCACGCGTTGGAGATAGGCTTTTGTTTTGATGGAGGTCATGACTGGGTTGCACCTCTTGCGCGTAACGCGTCCACAATCGCTTGATCTTCCGCTGCGTCTGGATGTCCGATAGCAACTTCGTAGTCAACCGTGCGTTGCATGGCAGCCACGGCGCGGTCTAACTGCCCTTGATCCCGGTAACACAAGCCTAAATTCCAACTGGCAAAGGCGGCGTCGCGTTCGTTGCCAAGGGTGATGGCACTGTCATACCAGTGTTGCATGTGTGTCAGGCCCAAGTCTGGCCGCCGCGTTTGCCGATAGACAATGCCTAGTCCCGCATGGGCACGGCCAACGCCTTCTAAATTACCGGTCTGGGTCGCTAATTCTAAATAGCGCGTATGGCTTTCTAGCGCTTCCTCAAACTGATTCAAGCGCTGATAAATGGTGCCCAATGCGCCATACACTTGACCTTCGACGTAAAGATCATTCATGGTGCGGGCGACTTCTAGCCGCTGTAGGCCAATGTCTAGCGCGGTGGCATAGTCCCCAATGTCTTTGTAATACTGCCCAATGTTGGCTAACGCATTGGCTTGTTCACCAAGAATGCCGTGCTGCTGTGACACTGCGAGCTGCCGTTCGTAAAGCGGCATGGCTTGGGCATAATCGCCAAGGTTGGCATGCGCATTGCCTAAGTTGCCACACGCCCCAACCAACACAGCCGGCCATTGATGTTCTTCAGCCAGTGTAAGCTGTGTCTGGTGATAAGGAATGGCGGTTTCATGCTGCCCAAGCGAGTCGTACACCACGCCAAAGCGCCCGTTGGTTTCGGCAATTAGGCGCGGGTCGGCGAGTTGCGTAGCGATGGCTAACCCTTTTTCTAAGATTGGAATAGCGGCTTGCACGGTGCCTTCGCGGTTGTGCCAATTGGCTAGATTGCTAAGATGCACGGCCTGTTGGCGTAAGTCACCTAGCTGGGCAGCAGCATGTTCACCAGCGCTGAGCCAGTTGAAGCAATCCTCGGCTGGCAGACGCAGCTCAATAACACCAGCCCCATGTTGAGCATAGTCACTGATGAGTTGCAGCACTCCTTCAATGCCAACATTGCTTTGCGCGGCATAACGTTGCCCGCGCACAATGTCTTTGCGGTAAGTGTCAAAGGACGCCAAGGCCGCATTGAGCTGGCTGCCGCCCGCCAACACTTGGGTTTTGATGTCGGCCAGTGTTGTTAGAAATAGCTTGGCATGCTTGAGTTTGGCTGCTTCCGCAGCAGTGGGAACGCGAGTCATGTTGATATTAGACGATGTATGTAAATTAGCTGTGAGATCAAGTGTCACTACTTAGGCGTGTTTTTGAGTCTTAACACGGATAGTTTCACCTAAGATTTCAAATGTTTTCTAGAGTAACGTCAGTTCTGGATAAGCAGTGTCGTTCTAATTACACAAATTTCTATTACTT
>JAHDBS010000428.1 GCA_020630225.1 Anaerolineales bacterium
GCATTCTTCAAGCATGAATCATGCGGGAAGTGCACGCCATGTCGCGAAGGTACGTTCTGGATGAACAGCATCCTGAAGCGTGTCGAAGCTGGTAAGGCTTCAATGGACGATGTCAACACGTTGTATGACGTTGCTGGCAATATTCAAGGAAAGTGTTTGTGTGCACTCGGGGAATTCTCAATTAACCCAGTACGCTCTAGCATTGACTTGTTCAAAGACGATTTCAAAGAAAAGGTCGCATAACGCGTCCTTTGTAATTCACTTTTACTCTAATAGAGCGCTCAATGGCTGATTTAGTTACGCTCAAAATCGACGATCAAGAGGTGGAAGTCCCAGCAGGTACGCTGATTGTGGACGCCGCCAAGAAGATCCAAAACGATATTCCTGTCTTTTGCTACCACCCAAAGATGGACCCAGTCGGTATGTGCCGCATGTGTCTAGTGGAAGTAGGGACCCCGCGGAAAGATCGTGAAACCGGTGAAGTTATTGCTGAAGCCGATGGTTCACCAAAGATCTTCTACTTCCCTAAACTGGTAACGGCTTGTACGCAACCTGTTTCTCCAGGCATGGCTGTCAAGACCAATACAAAGGTTGTTGACGATGCTCGCAAAGAAGTTCTTGAATTCTTGTTGACCTCGCATCCGCTGGACTGCCCAATCTGTGACAAGGGTGGGGAATGTCCGCTGCAAAACTTGACGATGCGCCACGGTCCAGGCAATTCACGCTTCCTCGTTGATGAAAAGAAGAAACTCGCGAAGCACGTTCCACTTGGTGATCTGATTTACCTCGACCGCGAACGCTGTATTCAATGCGCACGCTGTGTTCGCTTCCAAGAAGAATTGGTTGACGACGCCGTGATTGGCTTCAAGCAACGTGGCCGTGCATTGCAAATTGTGACGCTCTCAGAACCAGGCTTTGACAGTAAATGGTCTGGGAACACCACAGACATTTGCCCAGTCGGTGCGTTGACCACTGCGGACTTCCGCTTTGGCGCACGCCCTTGGGAATTGCAACACAGTTCATCGCTCTGCACGAACTGCGCAATTGGCTGTAACACGCACTTGAACACCCGCCGTGACGGTTTGTCAGGCGATTTTGTTGTCAAGCGTGTCATGCCACGTCAAAACGAATATGTAAACGAAGTCTGGATTTGTGACAAAGGTCGCTTTGGCCATCACTATGCCACTAGCCCAGATCGCATTACCGTTCCAATGATCCGCCGTGGCGGAGGGTTGCAAGAAGCAACATGGGACGAAGCGCTGAATTTGGTTGCAGATCGAATTAAAGCTGCACGCGGTGCTGTCTCTGTAATTGCTGGTGAAGTGCTGGCAAACGAAGACATGCATGTGCTCAACCAACTAGCTAATAACGTTGGTGGTAGCGCAGTCGCATGGCCAGGTGTCATGGGTGGTGCTGAACAACTCAACGCTGTTGGCGTAGGTGTGGGTACTAACTTCACTGACATGGGTGCTGGCACAGCTATTGTTGTCATCGCGAGTGACCTTGATGAAGAAGCCCCAATGTGGTGGATGCGCGTCAAGCAAGCTGCAGACAAGATGGGGGCAACGCTCGACAAGAGCAAAGCTACTCTGATTGTCGCCAATGGCCGCAACACGAAGCTGGATCGCTACGCAACTCACAATATTCGCTACACCTATGGTGACGAAATCAACACCATGTTGGCACTGCATCACGCAGCTGTTGGCGAAGGTGCTGGTTTGGCTGCTGACCTCGCCGCTAACGATGACGAAGCAATCAAGGCTGCTGGTAAAGCAATCGCTGACGCTGAAAACGTTGTTGTGATTTACGGTCGTGAAGGTCTGGATTACGCAGGTAGCGAATCACTTGCGCAAGCCTGTGCAAACCTATTGATTGATACAGGCCACTATGGCAAGCCTAACAATGGTTTGCTGGGTGCCCTGCCAAAAGCAAATACCGGTGGTGCATTTGCACTTGGTATTCCTGCCATGGCAGATCGTTCTGCTGCTGATGTTGTCGGTGACGCACAAGTTGTGATTGTCGCAGGCGCTGACCCAGTTGGTGAAAACGATCCAATGCCTGAAGGTCGCTTTACAGTTGTGTCTGAACTCTTCATGACTGAAACTGCGCAAATGGCTGACGTTGTCTTGCCTGCTCAGTCTTTCGTCGAACGTGAAGGCTCTGTAACAAACAGCGAGCGCCGCGTCCAACGCTTCTTCCCAGCATTGCCTGCGAAGGGCCAAGCCCGCCCAGACTGGTGGATCTTTGGCAAGATTGGCAACGGGGCAGACGCTTTCAAGAAAGCACCTGTCGCTGCTGGTCAACTGATGCAAATGCTCAGTAAGACATCTGGCCCATTCAGCGGTATTGACTACCCTGCATTGGCAAAGGTCGAAGAGCAGTGGCCAGACGTTGGTGGTGAAGATAAATACTACGGTGGGAACGCCTTCAAAAACTCAGCAGGTCTTGGCGTTCAGTATCCAACCTCTGCTGAAAAGGGTAAGGCACCAAACAAGGGCGATGTTGCTCCAGCTGCTGCCGAAGGCGGCGACTTGCGCGCGGTACCAACTACATTGATGTACAACCGCGGCACAAAGATCATGCGCTCTACGCTGCTGCACCCACGTTTGCCACAACCTTATGTTGAAATCAACGCAAGTGATGCAGAAGGTCTAGGCATTGCTGATGGCGATAGTGTCTCAATCACTGTTGGTGATACGAGCGCAGTCGTCACGGCTAACGTGAACGGCAAAGCACCACAAGGTGCGGTACTCGTGCCACAAAGTCTTGGGTCTGGCGTCATTTTCAACGGTGTCAAAGCCGCGACAGTTTCAAAGGCGTAAGGCCAACTAGGTAGATAACCACATGAGCGAAGTCGCTATTGTAATTCTCGAAGCTGCTATCAAGAGCATTCTGTTGCTCTTTGTACTGTTGACAGCGTTTGCCTACACCACATTTGCAGAACGTAAAGTTGTGTCTTGGCTGCAAGTTCGGCACGGGCCAAACCGTGCAGGTCCATTTGGGATTTTGCAACCTGCAGCAGATGGTGTGAAGGCGATCTTTAAAGAAGAACTTGTGCCAGATGGCGCAGATAAAGCCTTGTTTGTGGCAGCGCCAATTCTGACTGTAATTCCTGCGCTAATTATTATGGCTGTTGTGCCATATGGCCCAGACGTATTGATTGGCCCGCGCCTCATCCGTCAAGCAATTACAGACATCAATGTCGGGTTGCTTTACATGCTGTCTGTCGCATCGATTGCAGTATATGGGGTTGTGTTGGCAGGTTGGTCTTCTAACAGTAAGTACTCCATGATGGGTGGCTTGCGTTCAACCGCACAAATGATCAGTTATGAAATCGCACTTGGGATTTCAATGGTTGGTCCAGTGCTGTTGGCAGGCTCACTCAGCTTGAAAGACATTGTTGTGGCACAACAAAACTCAACTTGGTATTGGATTACTCAACCAATTGGCTGTATTGTGTTCTTCATTGCAATGCTTGCTGAAGTAAACCGGGCGCCATTTGATATGCCAGAAGCAGAACAAGAATTGACTGCTGGTTATCACACTGAATACTCAGGGATGAAGTTCTCGCTGTTCTTTATGGCGGAATACATCAAGATGATTGCTGTAAGCGCAATGTGGATCACGTTGTTCTTCGGTGGTTACCTTGGCCCGTTTGTGCAAGAAATTCCAGTACTCGGTATTGTGTACTTCTCATTGAAAGTCGCACTTGTACTGTTCCTAATGATTTGGATCCGGGCAACAATGCCACGCATGCGCTATGACCAACTGATGTCATTTGGTTGGAAGGTCATGCTGCCATTGGCGCTGGTCCAAGTCCTAATTGTTGCTGCGATTGTCGTCTTCACGGCACCCGCCTAACGCTACGCTAGTCAAACAGTTTAGATCTGAGAGCTAACTATGTTTGTAGAACTAATCAAAGGGATGGGCACCACACTCAAACACATGTTTGAAGAACCGGTGACCGTTCAAT
>JAHDBS010000429.1 GCA_020630225.1 Anaerolineales bacterium
GTGCACCAGGGTATGAAACCGAAACACGCTGGGCGGAGTACGAAAAGAAAGGGTAGTCCCACAAAAGCGACTAACTTATAAAAAAGCGGGCCTCTCACGAAGGCCCGCTTTGCATTTAAGGTCAGTGTGTTGCTGCACACAGCTTTCTAGGCGTGAGATACTAAAAACGATTAGACAGGACACTGGAGCAGTTATGACCGCATTCTTGACGAAATTGCCATCTAAAAAGGCATTTAGGGGAATTGTCAAAAAATCTCTGAACCAAATTCGACTAGGGGAGCCATCGCAACTTGAGGTGATGGTGTTGCTTAGTCTGCAACCAAGCCACTCAGTGAGTAAGCCTGTTCCTTTTTCTGCACGCTTGCTGAGTTTTCTTCAGAGCAGAACAGAGCAGGAGCTGTCGACTGAGCATAAGCGGTTTCTAAACGAGCGGTTTTGGCAAGATTTGTCCGTAAAGGCATATGCCGCTAAGTATGGGCTTGCGAATCGTGATCAGGCATATCGCGTGTTAGACCAAGGCATTGATGCGCTGGCGGATCGAATTCGTGAACGTGAGCAGCAGCTTCGTGCTGACAACCGCGTCTTGCAAAATGCGCAAATTCCCAACGCGACCTATAGCCAATTGATTGCGGTTGAGGCGCTCATAACGCGCACGGTTGCCTCATTGACAAGACAGACTGCACCACAGGTTGTATGTCTTAGCGGGCTTGGTGGGATTGGAAAAACCTCGATTGCACACAAGGTCACGCGGACCATTGTTGCGCAAGATCTTTATCATGATGTCTTCTGGCTACGTGTCGATACGTTCATAGATAGCACCACGCTAAAAGTGCTACTAACCGATGCGGCCATGCGTTTAGGGGGCCGCGACTGGGTCCATCAGCGACTTGAGACCCGCTGGCGTCACCTTCAGTTAGTGCTCAAACAAAGGCCGTATCTTGTCATCATTGATAACGTTGAAGAAGATGCGAATTTTGAAGACTTACTAGCGTTTATAGCGGAGTTCGTCGGTCCCTCCAAAGTTCTGTTGACCAGCCGTGTGTACCCGACGCAGTTTGCAGAAAGCAACTATCAAAAAATTAGTGTTGATGAGCTAGATCAAGCTGCTGCGTTTCAATTGATCCAGCATTACGCACACGAAAGCGGTGGTGATACATTGACCGCGCTTGTAAAGCCTCATCAGCAAGCAATTTTTAGTAAGTTGGGCGGTAATCCGTTCGCACTCAAGTTATTCATCTCAATGCTAAATGCAGGTGTCGCGATTGAGTTAGCGCTAAATAGCTTGCCCACTTGGCAGCATAAAGATACCTATCGCATTTACACCCATATCTATCAGCGACTTTGGGATCATCTGTTGTCTCCGGCAGCCAAGCAAGTCTTGCAGGTAATGACAACATTTGCGGATCAAGGTGGCACGTTGACAGAAATTAGCGACTATAGCCAACTAAAAGATCCTGCCTTAGGAAATGCTATTAGCGAGTTGGCGCAATTTGCGTTACTAGACCAACGCGGTAATAAAGACCGTCAGCGCTATGGGATTCATCGCCTTACAAACACATTTTTGCTGAGCGAGGTCTTCAAGTGGCCAAGCTTCACGAAATTGCAAGAAGAGAATACCGCGCAGCAAGAGCTTATTAGATCGCTAGAACATATTCTAGAGCTATGGCAGTTACGGATTGAGCAAGCAGAGGCAACGCAAGTCGATGAGCTGGAGCAGCTAAGAGCAGCATCACAATTAGGCATTGTGCATCAAGAGCTGGCCAATAGCGTCATTGCGCTTATACAGCGTTCTTTTCAACAAATTTGGCATGCTGCTCAGATGCAAAAATGGCAAATGTTGCTAGAACAAGCTGTTCAGCTATCTGCAGACCCAGCCTCAAAAGCAGAGCTTCTGCGTCAAATTGCATATTCGCTACGAGAGCAAGGTCAGCTCGAAAAATCTGCTGAAGCATTTGGTGATTGTTGGACTGTATTAGCGGAATTGCCGATTAGTGCTGTCCATGGGGCTTGCCTAATTGGATGGGGAGAAACATTACGACGGCAACAGAATAAAGCTTTAGCTATATTGAAATTAGAAGATGCAATTCACATTGCAGACCGAATTGCAAATCCAGAATTGAGGGCGGCTGCGCAAGTCAACTTAGGTTTGACATTGACAGAGATAAATCAAACAGCCCAAGGGCTGCAACAGCTAAAAGAGGCTTTGCAGTATTTTGACCAGATTCAGGATATTGATGCTTGTATTACAGTGTCTATCAATATAGCTGGTGCTTACTATAACGCGGGGCAGCATGCATTTTCACGTCAGTATTATGAAGAAGTAATTGAATATGGTGAGCGTGAATACAGTGCAAAAAGCTCAACGTTCTTGTTAACTTTTGCCCAAGCGCATCTGTATGTTTTGAGTGAGCAAGAACATGAGGCTGTAGAAATGATGTCTAATGTTATTCAGAACAATAGTGAACTTCGAGAGTATGCCGATATTTATCAGCTGTTTCAAAAGTTTGTTGTAGATTTCTCTCCTATAAACGAAGATGAAGCTAGGTAAGCGCTTACCTAACTTCATCCTCTGTGCGGTTCTAGTAACCGCCGATGCCAGTACCGCCTGAGCGGCCACGGCTAATTGTCAAAGTCTCCATGTGGGACCTCCTAATTGAATAGGGGTCCGCGGGCTTGCAGCTGCTACAAAGAAATCTTTGTACTTTCGAAAGTGCGCACGGCCCGGTTTGAAGTTGTCGTCCCGCTTTGTTGGCTCTTGTAGAAAGCTTTGTGTTGCCGAACTTGATTACATAGTAAAAGCGGATTGACTGCCGGTATGCACAAGTTGTGTCATGTTGTGTAAATAAAAAACGTCTTTACAAAAGTGGTTTGCAAAGACGTTTAGGTCAGTAAATTATGGGTGCAGGTAGCTTTATATAAGTAGCTCGATTAGACTATAATTACATAGCAGAACATTTGTTTTCTAGCGATTTAGATACACACTCTAAACTCTACCTTTATTGAGCTTGTTCAAAGAAGCTGGTATTATGTCAGTAACAAAACCCGCCAGGGCTATGTTCTTTTGAGCACCTTAACATTGGCGGGTCACTTTTTTTAAAAGCCTGGTTGAATGATGCATTACCGTAAACCAGCTCTTTCCATCACTGAACAAATCAATCTACTACAAGAGCGTGGTCTTCAAATTGATGATATGCAAGTCGCTGAAAAGCGCTTGGCACATCTGAATTACTATCGTTTGCGCGCTTATGCGCTCCCCTTTGAACAAACTGCGAAAAAACACTATTTTTCAGATGGTGTTACCTTTGCGCAGGTTCTCAATCTGCATGACTTTGACGATAGGCTGCGACAACTCATCTTAGAAGCATCAAGTAAGGTCGAGATTTCACTTAGAGCGCAGTGGGCGTACCACTTTGCGGTCAAGTGCGGTCCTTATGCCTATCTTCAGCCCAAATACAATCGTAAATATTGGTGGTTGCAGAAGAACCTCAGTGTTTTAGACAGTGAACTCCAACGGTCAAAAGAAAAATTCATTGCGCATTTCAATGTGACGTATGAAGAGCCGTATCCACCAATTTGGATGGCAAGTGAAATTATGTCGTTTGGCTTGTTTTCACGCTGGTACAAGTCAACACGTCCGTCTCAAGTGCATGCCGCCATTGCTGAAACTTATGGCATGCATCGGGACTTGTTGCCAGATGCTGTTCACCACATTGTGCACGTGCGAAATATTTGTGCGCATCATGGTCGTATTTGGAATCGGCAGTTTGGGCAGATTTTGTCCACTGGACTGCGGCGTGAGGACGCTTTGCGTGATTCCATTAGTGGGTCGCGCCGCAATAAGCTGTATCGTACGTTAGTGGTATTGGCGCATCTCTATCGACGCGTCCATCCTAATGAGGATTGGTCTGCGCGACTAATTGCATTGATCCA
>JAHDBS010000430.1 GCA_020630225.1 Anaerolineales bacterium
GTCTCAGGCCCGTGCCCAGAGTACACCACTGTGTCATCAGGCAGCGGCATAAAGTGCGTTTGAATGCTTTCCATCAGTTGCGGGAAGCTACCACCCGGCAGATCGGTACGCCCAATGCTCATTTGGAATAGCACATCACCACCAAACAGGCTATTGCTTTCAGCGTGATAAAACGCCACGTGTCCTTGCGCGTGCCCTGGCACAAACATCACCTTGAAGGTCTGGTTGCCTAACGTCATTTCGGTGACTTCATCCAGCCAATGGGTGATAGGCGGGAAGTCTTGCACAGGTAACCCAAACATCGCAGCCCCGCCACCAACGCTGTAGAGTTGCGTGTCACCACTGTGTAAATAGATTGGCAAATCAGGGTGGGCAGCAATAACGCCCGGTACTGCCAGAATATGATCCCAATGGGCGTGTGTAAGCCACAATGCCTGTAGATTCCAGCCATTTGCGGCAATTCGATCTAGCAATACCTTAGGCGAATCGGACGGATCGATGATGACACAGTCATTGGTTTCGTCATCTGCGACAATGTAAGCATTGGTCCCAATTGGGCCAAGCGAGTGTTTCTCGATTTTGAGCATACGGATATCCTACGAGCGTATTTGTCTTTGCTTAGAATTTGTCAAACTGCGCCTAATTTTTTTGAAATTATTGTTTATAATTAGCGCCAGTGCTGGTATTTTTTGGTACTAGCCCGTCGCCCGTACTGTAATATGCAGTGCGGGTTTTTTTATTTCTAAAAATACCCGTCTTGGGCGCGGACACTTTGCCTAGTTAACGGTGACGTAACAGCGTTACGCCATAACTTCGCAACAGTTGTATCTTATGCTTCAAGTATAGACCTCATTTGCGCTATGATGGAAGAAAGGAACGTGCTTTTTTGGGCACGACAAACAAAATAAAAGGACCTCATTATGAGCCAGTTAGCAGTCTTTATAGACTTTGAAAATGTGGCGCTATGGGCTGAACAAGAATTCCTCGATTTTGAAATCACAACAATCATGGAATTCCTCCAAGGCCGTGGCCCAGTGGTGATCAAACGCGCATATGGCGACTGGAGTCGCTTTTCCCGCTACCGCGATCAACTTCTCAATAACTCCGTCGATCTGATTCAAATGTATAGCCTGCGCTCGGCCAAAAACCGTGCCGACATCCGCATGGCCATGGATGCGCTTGAAACTGCGATTACGCGTGACAAGATCGAAACGTTTGTGATTGTCTCTGGCGACAGTGACTTTGGGCCGCTAGTCTCTAAGCTGCGTGAATATGGTCGCTACACGCTTGGCGTTGGCCCACGTGATGTCACGCATCCACTGTTGGTCAAGGCTTGTGATGAATTTGTTTATCTTGAAACCGTTTTAGGTGAATCACCTGAAATTGCTGCTGAACGCTCACAAGGGGATCAGGAAGCTGCACGCGCCCTCTTACGCAAAGCCCTAAGCGTCCACAGCCAACGGGTTGAAATTCCAATTTCTGCAACGCGTTTGAAGCAAACCATGATGCAGATCGATCCGGCGTTTAATGAAGTTCACTTTGGTTACAACCAATTCAAGACGTGGCTCGAAGACTACAGCGACGCTGTGCAACTCTTTACCAAGGGTCTAGAGCTATACGTCGCGCCAATGGAATTTGATCCGCCCGCCGAATTTGCGCTGACGCCATTCAAAACAACCAATCGCAACCGCTATCCGCAGCCAATTCAGATCCCGCGTGACATTGAACAACAATATACGCAGATCTTCAGTCGGCTAAAGATGACCGCCACCGACTTCAACACCCGCCGTGATGTCCTGCGTGACATTTACCGCGAGTTGACCGCGCACCCTGGCGAACGCACCACGGATGAGCTGCTCGAAATCTTGCGCGAACAATATGAAAAGCAAGGCCTCATCCGTAGTAAGACTACACTCCGCCAAATTTGGCAGATGGGCTTCCGCCAGCGGGCATACGACTATAAAGGTGAATATGCCTCTGTGCACGTGCCAGTCTGGTTGTCAGACCATGTGGATAGCGAAGCAGACTTCGTCAAAATTGCAGAAAGCGGCTTTGTCTTTGCCGTCATCCATGCTGGATTGCGGGTTAACAAATCTAATCTTGCTAACATCCTGATTGGCGACTCGGCGCAGACAGACTATATCGATACGCTGCTGTCTGACCTTGAAGCACGCAACTTAGTTGAACGCGATGGTGACCGTTATGTCATGGCCGGACAAGACTCCATGCCATTGATGGAAGAAGAAGCACTGCTGCCAATCATCAAAGACATTGAAGAACTGGACATTCCAGACAATCAAGAAGTGTCTCCAGCCGCTGCGCGCAACATGGCTCGCACAGCAATGGTGCAACGCTCGCAAGACTTTGCGGCTGCCGCCCACAACTCGCTGCTCGCTTGCAAGATCCAATGGGAAGCTGTCGCCAGCAACATGGACGGCGCTAGTTTGGAAGACTTACGCTGGTACATGGCGTCTTACGCCTCTGTTAAAGCTGGCGAACGCTCGCAAGTCCATCGTGACTATGCTGGTTCCCGCCCGTACTACCTAGCGTTCTTCTCGCTCGTCACCGAAGACGACCCACTCTGGACGCGCATGCGCGGCTTAGTCAACCCAATGCTGTCCTATTTCTGGGCCAACATTGGCCGTGAATATGGCGTTACCGTGGCAGGCAAGCAAACGCCAGCCCAAACGGCGATGTTTGCTGCAACTCACAGCAACAAAGACCTGCGCTATCAGTGGGCTGAAACGACGCAAGCGCTAGCACGCGTCAACCCAATGCTGGTCAGCCGTGTTGCCAATCAACTCCGGCTTACGCGCACCGACTCGCCAGATTATGAGCGCGTCGCACGACAGTTAGAGACGATGTTGAATCAGTAGTCATCAAAATAAAAACGGGCTTCTTGAAGAAGCCCGTTTTTTTATTTAAGACAGTATTGGAAACGAAGCGATTTCTAATCAAACGTCAAAAACAATGTTCCCGTATCTGATGAAATAGCCAGGGTAACTGACATTTTGTCGAATGTGGCTTCATAAACACCATGTCCGCTTCCGCTTGCATTGTGCGCTGCAAACTCATTATTTATCCACACTTCAAATTGATCAGCGTCTGAGAGAAGCGCCTTGGGAAGGGCATCTAACGCATATGCTAAGGCAAGTGACGCCTCTTCGTCTAAGTTTGTAATGTCGTAAGCAATCACTGAAGCCCGTTCAAGCTTTTCCCCTTCATCGATTGTGCCAATTAGGGTAATGTCAACATTAGGGTGGGTCTTAGCTCTATAGAGCCGCAATCCATCCACTGTTTCGCTGTCAAACAAAACCTCGCTATCAATACCTGATGCCAAAAGGCTGCTTGCCACCTCGGCTCTAGATGCTGACAACGGAGACTCAACTGCACTGGTTGAACATGCTGCAGTGAAAACGCTTAGACTTAATAACAAAAAAGCAAGATATTTTTTCAAAATTTACACCCTCTATTTGATTTAGCTAGATACTACGCCTTACTCTGCTCACGCAAAATGCGGCGCAAAATCTTACCGCTGGCTGATTTCGGAATCGTATCTGTAAATTCCACAATGCGAATTTTCTTGTAGCCAGCGACTTGTCCGGCGACCCACTCCATAATCGCGTCGCCGCTCACATCTTGATCGGCTTTCAGCACAATGTAAGCCTTCGGAATTTCACCAGCTTCTTCATCTGGCACCGGAATGACCGCAGCATCGGCAATTGCATCGTGGCCGAGCAGCAGCGCTTCTAGTTCAGCAGGCGCGACTTGGAACCCTTTGTACTTGATCAGTTCTTTGACGCGGTCTACCACGTACCAGAAGCCGTCTTCATCGACGACACCAATGTCACCCGTATGCAGCCACCCATCAGCATCAATCGTGTGGGCAGTGGCTTCAGGGTTATTTAGATAGCCTTTCATCACCTGCGG
>JAHDBS010000431.1 GCA_020630225.1 Anaerolineales bacterium
CCCTTTGTCAGATACGCTATAATTCGAACATATTTTCGCCTGTTGTGTACAGGCTTAGTTTGGATGACCTTTATTTCGTGGCAGATGGCAGAACTCACTCTCGCGTCAACTTAATCACTGGTGTTGCAATGACAAGCGGCGCAGTTGTGATGAGTTTTACGGCCTCTGAATGGATGTCACCGCTGAATGTGACTGCAGTGGCGCTCGGCGCTGTAGCGGGCTGGCTAATTACCCCAGATTTAGATGTTCAAGGGCGCACCTATGAGGAAAAGCGCTTTTATAACTGGCACCCACTGTTAGGTTTTCTCTGGCAGGCTTATTGGTATGTGTATGCCAAAGTAATGAAGCATCGTGGTGTGAGCCATTGGCCCGTTATTGGCACCCTCACCCGCTGGGGATATATGTTTGTGCCGCTCATTATGATGGCGGTTGGCCTCAATCTCATGCCCACGCTCAATTGGGAATGGGTCGGTGTTACGTTCTTGGTGTGGGCTGCTCAAGATATTGTGCACGGCACCTTAGACGTGTTATATAGCTCGATCAAACGTACGTTTTAGAATAGTTACGTGCGAACGTGTAACTACTAGTCATTATTTTCCACGCTCATTTGCGATAGCCAACTGAGCCCCACCTCCACAGTCTCACCCATTGGTGCGTACTCTGCACTGATGTACCCGACATACCCTAATTTATAAATTTCAGGCAATAGCCATGCATAGTTGACTTCACTAAGGTGTGGTTCACCACGGTGTGGCACACCGGCAATGTGAATGTGGTCAATATATGGCAGCAACTCTTCGATCTGCTTTAGTAAATCACCGCGAATAATTTGAGCGTGAAAACAGTCAAATAACAGCTTTAAGTTAGGCGCTTCCACGGTGTCAATAATCTGGATAGCTGACTGCATGTCTTGCAAAAAATAGGCTGGATTACTACGTGGATTCAGTGGCTCAATGAGGATGGTGAGGTGGTGCATGGCCGCTTGAGCGACGGCATACCTCAAGTTTCCCATAAAACACTGCTGCGCCTTGCTCCCTTTGACGTTGCCAGCCATAACATGCACATGCGTAGCATTGATTGCAGCTGCATAAGCAATGGCTTCATCAATAGTGGCTTTGGCATCGGCTTCGCGCCCGGGAACGGCAGCCAAGCCAAAATCTCCGGTTTGTGACCCCAACGGCGTATTGATTCCAATCATCGGGAGCCCAGTCTCAGTCAACGCGCTCTTTACCAAGTCTGGGTTTTCTGCATATGGAAAGTGACAATCAACAGCATCAAAGCCTGCGTTTTTGGCTTTGTAAATCGCGTCGGGTAACGGTAGATGGTTCCAAAGATATCCAAGGTGAGCAGAGAATTTCATGGGCTAATCATACTCCGCGATTTAATCCGAACCGGAATCAAACAGGAAGTTGCGTTAAGTGTGTCATACTGATATACGTAACCACCCCCTCTTTAGAAACAAAAGGTAACCACGCAATGAAATCTGTTCGCTTACTTATCGCGTTGATGATGTTAGTTTTGGCATCACTTGCTTGTCAGCCGTTAACTCAGATGTTAAATCCAAGCCCGCAGCCAACAACGTCTGCGCCAGACGAAGAGGAAGTGGAGCAACTTGTGCAAACAATTGTGGCGCAAACTATTGAAGCTCAAAATCAATCGGGAAACGAAGACAACGCTGTCACAGCAGAAACAACTCCCGTTCCTGAGCCAACAACAAACTCTGACACTATTGCACCAACGCTGAATCCGACAGAAACCACAGCAGATAACACAACGCCTACTGAAACAAAAGGCGATGGGCCTTCAGAGACCAGCCCGCCGTCTGCACAACTGACAAATGCAAACCCGAACTGGCAGACTTACATTGACTCGACGCTGTCTGGCAATGACTTTGGATATTACGGTGACATCGGTATGGTCAACGTCACTACAGGTGAGCATCGTGTTTTGACTTCATATGGGTTCAACATTGGCCCTAAACTGTCACTAGACGGTCAACTCATTGCCTATCAATCTGTGCCAGCCAGTCAAGTGGGTGGGGCAGATTACTACCCACCATATGATCAAGCTCAGTTCAATATTTGGGCAATTGCTGCCGATGGATCGCAATCTTGGCAATTTACGGACAGTGCAAATACGCCGCGTAGCAATCCACAATGGTCTCCGACAACCTCCGGGCAACTGGCTTGGATCGATGGTGACAATTGGCTGATGGTCGGTCAGTTTGGCGACTCGCTAAATCGAGAGTTCCCTGTGCCAAACATCACCGATTTTGCATGGGATCCGTTTGGAGAGCGTTTTGCTGTTATTTCAGATGGCAATTTGAAGATCATCCATATCGCCAGCGGTGTTCCAGAACAAGTGTTGGTAGATACATCGGCGCAAGGCGACACGACTAATGTCACGGATGTAACATGGTTCAACGACAGAGAGCATGTTGCTTATACTCTTGTAGATCAATCCGAATGCACGGATGATCAGCCCACGTTTTTCTGTGAGAAACGAACAGTCGTTTTCTTGAATACCAACACTTTGGCAGAAGTCCATCGCATTGAAGATGCGCAACTCCCCATCATCGCACCAGATGACAGCAAATTGACCGTGTTGCAAGGTACAGGCTATGGTGATGCTTGTGGTGTAGATCTTTCATTAGGCTTACTGCAACTAGGCGCGGACTTGAAGCCAACTGTTTATCAAACGTTGGCAGATGTGCAATTACCAGAAATTTTGCAATCTGATAGCGGTGGCAGTGGTCCATTCCCAAGTAACTATGACAATTCAGTCTGGGTTAACAATAATCAGCTGATGTTAGACATTGCTGTGCCCTGTTCAATGTCTAACTCAACCAATGGTCTTTACTTGCTAGACACTAGTAATGCGGTGCTGACTCAGCTTTCAGCTGGAAATAGACCGTTCAATCCAACGCAAGAAACTGTTGCTGAACAAATGAAAGCTGCTGGAGCCAATCCGGCACAAACTGTAGTTGGCTTGACGGATGCTACAAACGACTTTCTTTTTGGCGACATCATCGCGATGAATGCTGATGGCAGTAACTATCGTCAGTTGACAACCTATGGTTATAACAGCGACCCCGTACTCTCTCCCGATGGCACGCGCATTGCCTATCGTTCTGTGCCGCAAAGCTATGTGACTGACGGGCTAGTTGCCGTAGATCCATTCAATACACCGTATAACATCTGGATCATCAATGTAGATGGCACTAATCCAATTCAGGTGACCAACTCAGAAGACTCCTATCGTTCTGTGCCAACTTGGTCACCATTCGGCGACTACTTAGCATTTGCAGAAAACGATCTGCTTGTGGAATACAACGTTGCCAATGGGGATCGTATTGAGTGGCCAACATTCGCACTTGCGCCTCAATATGCGGCAGACAATGAAACGCTTTGGTACATCAACGGGGCTGGAGCGTTAGAACGACGATCACGCTTGACGGGTGAGGCTACTGTCTTTGCTTCAACGGATCAGCTTAATGGCCCAGTGGTTGAATCATTCATCATGACCGAACGCCGATTTGAGCCAGGGGTTAGCGACATCTACTACACTGTCGCAGACTACACTGCTGCAACTGAAGGTGCAGTGCTAACCGTGCCGCGTCAGACTTACCAAACCGTTACCAATGCCGTGGTGACCTATGAAGGGAACCTTGTCGTGGAAGATATGCAACCAGAGATTGATCTAGGAGATTTCTCGCTCGTCGCAAGAATTGGGTCTGGCATTTCTGAAGCAGGCTGTGCGGCAGACCTAGGGTTTTATGTTCAAAAAGCAACATTCGGTGGTCTTCAAGATCCAATTACGCTAGAGTCCCTAACGCTCTTGCCCTTAGTAGACCTTGGGACTCCAATTTACCTGCCGCAGCATCAACCGATGCACAAGCTCTCGGACCGCATGTTCTTGG
>JAHDBS010000432.1 GCA_020630225.1 Anaerolineales bacterium
CCACAAACCTGAAGTATTTGAACAGGAGGAACCCATGACAAATACGCCACTACTTGAGCTGAAAGGCGTTTCTAAAAACTTCGGTGCAGTTCAGGCGCTATATAAAGTTGATTTTTCCGTTGCCCCTGGTCAGGTAATGGCCTTGGTTGGTGACAATGGCGCGGGTAAATCGACCTTGATCAAAGGGATCGCGGGGATTTATCCATACGATGAAGGCCAAGTCTACTTTGACGGAAAGCCTGTCAGCATCAACAGTCCAAAAGACAGTGCCAACCTTGGCATTGAAATTGTGTATCAGGATCTTGCATTAGCAGACAATCTGGATGTGGTTGCCAACATGTTCCTGGGCCGTGAAAAAACAAAAATGTTTGGCACCTTGGACGAACTCACAATGGAACAGTCTACGCTCGAAACGCTAGAGTCGTTGTCAGTGAGCACCATTCGCTCTGTGCGGCAAGCGGTTGCGGGGTTGTCCGGTGGTCAACGGCAAGCGATTGCTGTGGCTAAAGCAGTGATGTGGAATTCAAAATTGGTGATTTTGGATGAACCAACAGCAGCACTCGGTGTTGCTCAAACCCGCCAAGTCTTGAACTTGGTCAAGCGCTTAGCTGACCGAGGCCTTGGCGTCATTCTGATCTCCCACAACTTACACGATATTTTCGAAGTCGCAGATGCAATCACAGTATTACGGCTTGGACAACAAATTGGCGTGTACTCTCCAAAAGAAACGACACAACAAGAAATTGTGCACGCAATTACCGCTGGTGATTTGAGCTACGTCCCAGGGATGCAGGAGTAATTCGATGGCAAGTTCAACAACGACACAACAATCGTTAGGCGAATATCTAAGCGCGCGCTGGACCCGAATTCGGTCTGGTGACTTGGGCTCATTCCCAATCATCATTGGTCTGATTGCCATTGCATTGATCTTTGGCTCTTTGTCAGACGGTATCTTTTTCCGCGAACGGAACTTTGTAAATCTCTTGCTACAAATGGCGGGGTTGACTGCAATCTCAATTGGGATTGTGTTCGTGCTGCTAATTGCAGAAATTGATCTGTCGGTCGCCTATGTAAGTGCGGTCGGTGGGGTGTTTGCCGTACTGATGATGCGTGAAGAAGCGGCCAATTGGCCATGGTGGATGGCCGTTGGTGGGGCACTGCTCATTACAACGCTAATCGGGTTATTGCATGGGGTGATTGTCACAAAGGCCAGTGTGCCGTCTTTTGTGGTGACACTGGCAGGTCTGCTTGCATGGAGTGGTGTAGTGCTAATTATGACCACGCGCTTCTCTACCGCAGGCACAATTGTGATCCAAAATGATGTTGTCTTAGCGATTGCAAACAGCTATTTGCCCACAATGTGGAGCTGGATCTTAGCTGGCGTGGCGATCATTGCCTATGCATTCATGCAGTTCCGACAGCGCGCAACTATGCTGCGTCAAAAACTGGTCGTCAAGCCTTTGGCAGTCACCGTGTTTGAAGTAGTTGGGCTTACCGTGTTGTTGCTAGGTGTCGTTTGGTATGCCAACCAAGACCGTGGCGTGCCAGTGTCTGCCATGATCGTGCTGTTCTTCTTGCTCTTCTGGTCTTTTGTTGCCAATCGAACCCGCTTTGGGCGCTACGTCTATGCAGTCGGGGGTAACCCTGAAGCCGCGCGACGGGCAGGGATCAATGTAGATCGCATTCGCATTTCGGTCTTCATGATCGCCGGGTTTATGGCCGGTGTTGGGGGCATTATCTTGGCCTCACGCCTGCGCTCAGTTGATACTAACGCTGGGGGCGGTAACTTGCTGCTCAATGCAATTGCGGCAGCTGTGATTGGGGGCACCAGCTTGTTTGGTGGCTCGGGTCGGGTGTCAAGCGCATTGCTTGGCGCGTTAGTGATTGCTTCTGTTGAAAATGGCATGGGCTTGCTTGGCTTGGCATCTGGGACGAAGTTTGTGGTCAACGGGCTTGTGCTGCTCGCAGCAGTGTTGATTGACTCCTTCTCACGGCGCAGTCGCGAAAATTCCGGGTTGGCGTAAGATCAACTATCCACCACTCTGAGTGCTTTGCACATGTTTTGTCTCGAAGTATGCAAAGAGCACTCAGAGTGGTTGTTCTGACATTTTCATTATGAAACGGTATCTCTTCATTCTCAGTGCGATCTTCCTAACTGCTTGCGGCGGGTACATTGCGCCAAGCATGCAGGCTGCGACAGTTGAACCACTCAGCTTCACGGATGTGGCCCAAGACGTTGGTCTAGACTTTCAACACGGCGCGTTTCGCTGGGGTGTTTCTGGTGATCCAGTCGCAATGATGGGCGGCGGTCTGTGTTGGCTAGACTATGACAATGATGGTTGGTTAGACCTCTATGTCGTCAATTCCTATGCCACAGCAGAAGCTGGGCAGCTGCAAAATGAAGCCGGGCTGCCAACCAATGCCTTGTTCCGCAATAACAGCGGTCAATTTGAAGATGTCAGTGCGGCAAGCGAGGCAAATCTCGCGGTACGTGGCAATGGGTGTGTCGCCGCTGATTTTGATCAGGATGGCTACACGGACATTTATGTCACTACATCACGCGTGAATTTACTGCTCCAAAACCAAGGGGATGGCACCTTCGCAGAAATTGCAGCCAAAGCTGGTGTTGATGCCTACGGCTGGCAAACGGCAGCCAACGTTGGCGATGTCAATCAAGATGGATTGCCAGATCTGTTTGTAGCGGGGTACGTCAATCTGAACCGCCCATTTGAAACGCCTGACATGGGGTTTCCAAATACGCATGAAGGCTTGCCCGACTTGCTATACCTCAATCAGGGGGTAGATGCCGCTGGTGTGCCAACGTTTGTGGAAGTTAGTGAAACGGTGGGCTTAGAAGCAGAGGCGCTAGAGTATGGCCTTGGTGCTGCGCTAACAGACATTGACGCCGATGGTGACCTCGATATTTTTGTTGCCAATGACACAAACCCAAATCGCCTCTATCGGAATGATGCAGCGGACACAGACCTTGGCTTTACGCTGACAGAAATTGGCGCAGACGCCAACATCGCCGATACCAATAGCGGGATGGGCGTGAGCGTCGGTGACTTTGACAACAATTTACAGCCAGATCTGTTTATCACCAACATGGGGGCTCAACTGCACTCGTTGTATCAAAACACAGCGTCAGATTCATTTGCAGATGCTGCCACCAGCGTGGGTATCCCTGACCTTGGGGTTGGGTGGACCGGCTGGGGCACAACTTGGGCTGACTTTGACAATGATACAGATCTAGATCTCATCGTGATCAACGGTGGCATTCCTGTGACGGATATTGTCTCGGACAAAATGCAGGCACAGTTCTATGAAAACCAAACTGCACAAGGCGAAATTGGTCAATTTATAGAGGCCAGCGATGCCGTTGGCTTAGTCGCATTGGGGCCAGTCTTGGGTCGTGGTAGCGCGGTTGCCGACTATGATAACGACGGTGACCTTGATGTCGCGATTGCCAGCATTGCGGGCGAATTAGTCTTGCTGCGCAATGAAAGTGCCGGTAATAACTGGCTGCAAGTTGCTGGGGATGTTGAAAGCGCAGGTGCAGTGGTGACTGCAACGCTGTCAGATGGAACCCAACTTCAACGTGAAATGTATGTCGGTAGTAGTTATCTGGCGTCTGAAGACCCACGGTGTCACCTTGGGTTAGGGACCGCAGAAACTGTTGCTGAATTACAAATAACCCTGCCTGATGGGCGTAGCCAAACGGTGCAAAACGTGGCTGCAAATCAGGTCATCTCAATTTCGTGGAATCCCGTTTCGGAGTCAAACTAATCTCTTGAATAAGAAGCGGATCATTTTCATTCTTCTCCTCCCTAAAAGCCGAGCATTGCTCGGCTTTTAATTTACAAGGTGCTCGTTTATGTATACTCCAACTCCTGAAAATAAATTTACATTTGGTCTT
>JAHDBS010000433.1 GCA_020630225.1 Anaerolineales bacterium
TGCACGCTGCATAGGAAAGCACAGGCCGCGGCAAGTTCTTCTGGCTTCCCCAGCCGCCCGGCGGGGATGGTTGCCGTAATTTTCGCAAGCGCTTCTTCATAACTAATGCCGTCTTGCTCCGCTTTCATGCGGGACAATTCTTCCGTGCGGGGCGTGTTGATGCGCTCTGGCAGGATGTTATTGATGGTGACATTGTCTGCCACGGTTTCCTTGGAAATGGCTTTGCAAAGCGCTGTCAGTCCAGAACGCGCAGCGGTAGATAACCCTTGGTGAGGGCGCGGTGCTTTGACCATAGCCGAGGTAATGTTCACAATGCGCCCAAACTTGCGTTCGCGCATGCCCGGTAACAATGCATGGATCATAAAGATGGGGGCCATCATATTGCCTTCAATGGCGGCCATCCAGCGGTCGTAGTCCCAGTCTTGAAAAGCACCGGGGCGCGGCCCCTTGTTGTTGTTGATCAGAATATCGGCATCTGGACAGGCAGCAACAATCGTCGCCCGGCCAGCTTCAGTGGTTAGGTCACCCACAACATAGTTGATGTTGGCGTTGCCAGTCTTGGCAATGATCTCATCTCTGGCCGCAATCAGTTTGTCTTCATTGCGGCCGTTGAGCGTTACATGGACACCTTCGTCTGCAAGCGCGGTAGCACAAGCTAACCCTAGCCCTTGTGACGATGCGCACACCAGCGCTTTCTTTCCAGCAATTCCTAAATCCATATCAATCCTTTTACATAGTCAATAACGCAATTTGCGAGTGTTGACATAAGCCAACTAGTGTTGGCTATTTTTGCTTAGTTTAGGCGCAATTTTAGGTGTGTTTGGTGTGAAAATTGTAGTGTGCAACCTAGATGAGCGTCTTGTGCCTGTAAATATCAAACTCTTCGCCAAAGTGCTGCTGAAGTAGTGCATCTTCTTGACGACAACGGTAGATGCTAAGCGGCAAGATGATGGCGCCAACAAGCAGCAGGCTAATCCATGCTTGGAGCAGGAGTGCGTACCCGAATAAAAAGCAGAGCAGTCCTATTTCTGACGGATGTCGGAAATAGGCGTAAATCCCTGTAGTCACCAACTGTTGCTGGTCTGTGACAATCACACCATCGTAAAACCAGTCTTGTAAGGTGCGGATTGCAAGAACGCGTAAGGCTATTCCTATCAACATCAGGCTGATGGGAATGCCTAGCCAGCGCATTGACACGAACTGCGCACGACTTTCGATTAATGCTAAAGGTAATGCAACTGCAATCAATGCCATTGTCAGTCTAGGTAACCAGTGCCTGGTCATATCCTGCTGCTGAGACTGATTGGATCTTAGTAGAGCCCCTTCACTAAATGCCCAAAGCGCTAGCGCTAAAAGGGCGATGAGCTGCAAGCGCGAAAATGGTGGCAGCGGCAGGACCTGCGTTGCAACAAAATAGGGCCCACCAACAGCAACAGAAGCCACTGCGGCAGACCCTATTCCAGAGATCAATCGAAGGTGCATGTTTGGCTAATTTGCCAATGTCATTGCAATTACGCCAGCTAAGTGGGCATCTGTCATGCCAAGTGCGCTGGCAATTTCACCCAGTAATTTCTTTTCATCGGCATCAAAACTGCCATCAGCTGTCGCGACTCGGAGACCAGCCTGAATAATGCGTTCACGCCCATCGTCATTGAGCTGTGGGCCGAGTTCTCTTAGGCGCCGCATGATAATGCTTGTTTGCGCTTCAGCAGTTTCAATTTCTGCCCGAAGTTCAACTTCAGCCGCTTCTTGGGTCGAAAATTCGTTGATCGTGCTCATAATAATTTGCACTTCAGTTTCATCAACTTCGCCGTCTGCCAACATAATTTCAATCATGGTGGACTTCAATGCAGCATGAAACGCCATTTGTAAGCGTTCAGCTTCTTTGCGCGGATTGTAGTTCAAAACTTTTTCGTTATAGGTTTGCTTGCAGCGTGTGCACTCTACGTAGTCCCCTAACTCATTGAGGGGAATGAGAGGGATAAAGTACAGCGTAAAAAAGCGTCGGACGCGCTTGTGGTTGTAATGCTGCTCTGAATTGCAAGACGGACAGAAAAAATCCCCGCTAGCCTTTGTAGACTTTACGCCGCGGGTTCCCCAAATCACCATAGCCTCTTTGCTCCTTAAGTATGTAATCTGCGCCGTGTGTTAGCGCAGACTCTTATAATGTGAACAAATATACTGACACAAAACCGGAACAAAAGCAAACTTGCGTAATATGGCTTAAGCAAAAAAGGCTCTGGAATTCCAGAGCCTTTTGATAGTTATTGCCGTGTGTAATAACGCTATTTTGAACCTTGATCACTTTTGATCTGTTCAAAGACCTTGGTTGCCGTAGCAACGACGCCAGAGACATCGTTCATATTCGCTGGCAAGATCATCGTGTTGCTTGCTTTCGCGATTTTGCCGAACTCACCAAGATATTGTTCCGCAACGCGTAAGTTCACAGCATCCATACCGCCTGGTTCATTGATCGCCATCGCGATTTCACGAATACCTGCTGCAGTTGCTTTTGCGACCGCTTCAATTTCACTTGCGCGACCTTCTGCTTCGTTGATGCGGCGTTGCTTTTCACCTTCTGAGCGTGAGATCAGTTCTGAACGTTCTGCTTCAGCGCGATTGATAACCGCTTGTTGTTCACCTTCAGATTCTGCAATGGTTGCGCGCTTTTCGCGTTCAGCCCGCATTTGCTTTTCCATTGCATCCTTGATGCTTTGCGGTGGAATGATGTTCTTGACTTCGTAACGGGTGACCTTCACACCCCAAGGGTCTGAAGCAGCATCGACTGCGGCCACAATTTCGCTGTTGATGCGATCACGTTCTTCAAAGGTCGTATCTAGCTCTAGCTTCCCAATGATCGAGCGCATGGTCGTTTGCGCAATTTGGATCGATGCGAACAGGTAGTTATCGATACCGTAAGACGCATTCTTTGGGTCTAGTACTTGTAGATACAAAACCCCATCAACTTCTACTGAGATGTTGTCTTGGGTGATACACATCTGCGGTGGGACATCGAGGGCTTGTTCTTTGAGTGTGTGCTTGTAAGCGACACGATCTACAACTGGAATAAGCACGTGCAAGCCTGCGGTTAGCGTGTTGCTGTACTTCCCAAGGCGTTCCACAATATACGCGGATTTTTGTGGCACTACGCGGACATAGCGTAGTAACAGGCCCACCACAACCAAGATCAATGGAATGATGACAAATAGGTTCATAGAGTTCTCCTTTAGTTTTAAAACGGGTTGGTTACCACCCCATTTTATGATCTAACTCTCCTGCAGTTTTGCATTACCACTCAAAGTGCTCTATAAGCACTGTTGAATTGAAGGTACTCTCAAAGCACTTTGAGTGGTGTTACGCATAAAACTGTAGCAGCGTTAGTTTATTTTCTTTCCACAATGAGCCGAATGCTCTTCTGATCAGTAATGATCACGCGATCGCCAACTTCTAAGACTTGCGTCGATTCAGCTTGCCATTCAACGCCTTTGAAGACGACCTGTCCTAGATTTTCTGAGTCGATGGCTCTGGTAACTTCAGCTTCTTTGCCAATAAAGTCATTGACTGAGCTGTCTACATTCCCCATTTCGCCAATGAACCACTTTGAGACATAGCGGCGTAACGCAACCAGCGAAAGCACCGATGTCACTAAGAACACAATCAGCTGAATTTCAAACGGCATGGGGATAAGCCAGGTAACAAGTGAAGTGATCCATGCCCCAAAGGCAAAGAAGATCACCACAACACCCGGCACAATTGCTTCGATTACAATCAGGACTAAGCCTGCAACGAACCAAAGCGAAACGGGATTTTCAAGCAACCCTTCCATATGTTGTCCTCCTGTAAAGAAATTAGTAATTACATTGTAGCGTGAGAACAGGGCAAGGGTATCTTAGATTTCAGGATGAATATGGTGA
>JAHDBS010000024.1:0-2206 GCA_020630225.1 Anaerolineales bacterium
TTACGAACACGATAGCGACTACGACGTCTTGCTCTGTGAAACGATGGGGTAACTAATTCTGTAATGCTCTTTCGAAATTCCTCTGTATACTTTTAGCTATGAAATCTACACTTACGCCACAACTTATTTCAACAGCACTGAAGCTGCAAGATGTGCAGTATGACGCTGAGACGAATGCGATTGTATGGACAGAGAGCCGCGGTAAACAAACCAATGTGATGGCTTGTTTTGAAGTCGGGCAAGCGCCAGTCAACTTGACGCCAGAATATTCTGTACGCGGCGAAATTGGTTATGGTGGGGGCGCTTATTCCGTTCGAGCGGGAATGCTCGTGTTTTGTCACAAAGGGCAGCTGTATCGACAAGCGTTGGCTGGAGGGGTTGCAAAGGCAATTACGCCTAGCTATGGCGCTGTATCAGCGCCTGTCATTTCTGCTGACGGTAATTTCGTGGCGTATATTCACGAACAAGATGATGTGGCAGCGTTGGCAGTGGTGGATATTGAAGGGCGTCACTGGCCGCAAAAGCTTTTACAAGGTGACGACTTTTATATGCAGCCGTGCTGGGCGCCCGATAGTAACGCATTGGCCGTAATCGCTTGGAACCACCCACAAATGCCGTGGGATGGATCAGAGTTACGTTTACTAAACTTAGCGTACGCAGGCCCGTTACCGCATGTCGCCTCTACTGCTGTTGTGGCTGGCAATACTGAAACCTCAATTTTTCAACCTTGTTTTTCTCCAACAGGCGAATATCTGGCGTACGCAAGTGATGCGACAGGGTCTTGGCGACCAACAATTTTTGAAATCTCAAAAAATGCGTATAGGCAATTAGAGGTTCCAGAAGGTGAGTACGGTATGCCTGGCTGGATACAAGGCATGCAGACGCTTGCTTGGTCTTCGTCTGGAAGTGAACTCATTGTCAGTAGAAATCATCAGGCTCAATACAGTTTGTTAGGCCTAGCAGTTGAGAGTGGGGCGGTGCGCCTTATTGAGCTTCCTACTCATATAACGAGTATTGATAACTTTGTAGTGGTCGGTAGCGATGTGGCGCTGGCGTATTCATCTGCGAAAATCCCGCCACGTATCAGTGTCGTTTCAAATGGTGCAGAAACAGTCTTAGCCAGATCATTTGCAGAGCCGCTGTTGCCTAAAAATCAAGCTGATGCTGAGCACATTGCCTTTACCACTGATGATGGCTCAACAGTGTATGGGGTGTTGCTCATGCCAACACCAACGGGCGCTAATGAACTGCCCCCATTGATTGTCAACATTCACGGTGGGCCAACATCTCAAGCACGGCTCGCATTTGATAGCACCGCACAGTATTTTGCGTCACGTGGCTGGGCTTACTTAGCGGTCAATTACCGTGGTAGCACTGGCTATGGGCGTGCGTATGTTGAAAAATTACATGGACGTTGGGGCGAAGCAGATGTTGCGGATGCGGTGTATGCTGCCAAGCATCTTATTGCCGAAAATCGGGTTCATGCAGACCAATGCGTGATTGCTGGCGGCAGCGCTGGTGGGATGACAGTCTACTTGGCGTTGGCGAACTATCCTGGGGTTTTCAAGGCAGGTGTTTCTCGTTATGGTGTTGCTGATTTATTCAAGCTAGCCGAAGATACACATAAGTTCGAAGCCCGTTACTTAGATACGCTAATTGGTAAATTGCCAGAAGATGCAGAGCGTTACACGGCGCTTTCTCCAATGACGCACGCAGACAAAATTCAAGATCCAGTAATTCTTTTCCAAGGGGCTGATGACGTTGTAGTCCCACCATCGCAATCCGAGATGATTGCTGCTTCGCTCAAAGCGCGCGGTATTCCATATGAATATCATGTCTTTGAAGGCGAAGGGCACGGGTTCCGAAAGCAAGAGACTTTGAATGCGTATTATCAGAAACTAGAACGATTTCTGCAAAAGCACGTGCTTTCCTAATCACAATTTGTCATGAAAGATCAACTTATTATTACGCCGCACTTCATCAATACGTCTTATGCAGCACTCGCGGATCTAGATTACCCAGATGCGCAGCTGCTTGCACCCGGTATTGAAGGCTTAGACAAAATTCCGGCGCTATTGAAGCTGCATCCACAGTTGAAAGCCGCCGTCGCAGATGCTGCAAATAGCGGATCGCGACCTGTCAGCATTGCTGGCGATTGCTGTACAACTATTCCGTTCTTAGCCGGGCTGCAAGCAGCAAATATGCA